>NZ_JBWLUT010000072.1:0-6632 GCF_056504575.1 Blautia sp. CGZ-1-C1 | reverse complement strand
CAGGATCCATGGTAAACAGCTGGACAGTCTCTGCATACAGGCCGCCCAGAGTCCTGAAATCATGGGTTGCACCGTCCTGTTCAAATGCTCTTACGCCGTCCCATGCATAGGCCATTACATCTGACTGGACAAATCCAAGCTGGAAATCTCCGTCCTGTACTGACTGCAGGTTCGCTTTGGAACCACCTGTAGAAACTGCTGTAACCTTTACATTTGTATTATTGGTAATATACTGGGCCAGCACACCACCGTAGGAATAATACGTTCCCGCCGTACCGCCGGTACCGAACGTCAGACGTTCTTTATTTTGTCCGCAGCCGCTCAGAAGACTGACTGCAAGTGCAAGAGTCAAAACAAGGCCAACAAGCCTGCCAGCTTTTCTCCTGCCTCTGAAAAGCTCTTTGTTTCTCATAAATCCATCTCCTTCAGTTGCATAATATGATATCAGGGTCAAAAGGTCAAAAAGTCGTTCGTGCTTGCACGATAAGACTTTTGAACTTGGGACCCGCCAAACATGAGAAAGTAGCGATTTACGCAGTAAATCAGCGGATTTCGAATGTTTGAGAATTGCGAGAGCTGCAAAGCAGCGGAGCAATTTGTGGATATCAGGTTAGGGGCAAAATACCTTTTGACCCTAACTTCATAATATTTTGAATTATAACATATTTTTTCAAAAAATGATAATCTTTATTGAATAATCTTACAAAAAACGTTACAATAAAGAAAAACATGGATAACAAAATAAATAATAACCCAATGGAGGTATCTATTATGTCCGAAAGAAAATACCCTGTCATCACAATCAGCCGGGAGTTTGGTGCCGGGGGACACAGTATTGCAAGAGTAGTTTCAGAAAGGCTTGGTATCCCATATTACGATCGGGATTTCGCAAAACAGGCTGCTGCCAGAAGCGGATATTCCCAGGAGGATATTGATCGTGAGGGTGAAAATCTGAGCCGCAGTGCCAGACTTCTGGACAACATTCTGAATAACTCTGCAAGCTATTTCAGTTCCCATGATGCCATTTACCAGGCTCAGAAAGAGCTGATTCTCCAGTTCGCAGCAGAACAGGACTGTATTATTATCGGCCGCTGTTCCAATCTTATCCTGCGCAACGCCGGTATTCCCAGTCTGGATATTTTCCTTCATGCAGATGTAAATCTCCGCACAGAACATATTCAGAAATTAGGCTTAAACGGAAAGGAAGATCCCAGAAAATATCTCACAAAAATGGATAACCTGCGTGAAACCTATTTCAAAACCTATACAAAACATGAGCTTGGCACTTATCACGATTATGACCTGTGTCTGGATACCGGAAGCCTTGGATACGATAACTGTATTGAGATTATCACTTCACTTGCAAAACAGCAGGGGTTAAATCTGAAGCATCAGTAGAAGGACCGCTGCCAGCTATAAAACAGCAACAAGGCTGTGGCGATCAGAAAATCTGTGCCACAGCCTCCTTATTTCATTCCTTTTTATAATTGTTTCTCAGTTTCTTTTATTTCACAAACTCATCCAGAGAACTGATCTGGATTCCTTCTTTTGCAAAAGCTTCTCTGATTTTTTCCACAAATTCCAGAGCCTTGGCTCCATCTCCATGAACGCAGACAGAATCTGCCTGAATATCAATGTCTTTTCCTGTAATTGCAGTAATCTTTTTCTCCTTGACCATACGGATCACCCTGGCAATAGCCTCATTTTCATCAGTGATCACAGCACCTTCCTTACGTCTGTTTACCAGAGTACCATCTTCTTCATAAGCGCGGTCTGCAAAAACCTCCATAGCTGTACGCAGGCCCATATCCTGAGCTGCCTTTGCCAGCTGTCCGCCGGAAAGAGCAAGTACGATCAGACTGCTGTCAAATTCTTTGATTCCCTCACAGATTGCAGTAGAAAGAGCATAATCTTCTGCAGCCATATTATATAAGGCTCCATGAGGCTTTACATGCTGCATTTTTACACCGGTTACTCTGCAGAATGCATCCAGTGCACCCAGCTGATAGAGCACATAGGCTTTTGCCTCTGCAGGAGAAACACTCAGATTTCTTCTTCCGAAGCCCATCAGATCAGGAAAACCCGGATGTGCTCCTATACGAATTCCCGCTTCCTTTGCCATTGCCAGCGTATTTCCCATAACTACCGGATCTGAAGCATGATAACCGCAGGCTACATTTGCAGAGGAGATTAGCGGAATGACCTTATCATCATTACCGATTTTATAGTTTCCAAAGCTCTCTCCCAGGTCACTGTTTAAATCTACTGTATACATTCATTTTACCTCTTTTTTATTTATCATCCTTTGATTTTCAGCACATTTTCTATAAATCCCGTATCTGCCTTTCCGTCGCAGAATACCTGATTCTTCATAATCTGATACTGGAAATCAAGGTTTGTCTCCACACCCATGACCACCATCTCATCCAGCGCAGAGCGCATTTTCTGCAGGGCAGCCTCTCTGTCAGGTGCATGAACGATTACCTTCGCAATCATGGAATCATACTCTGACGGAATCTTATAGCCTGTATAAAGGGCAGTATCCACCCGGACTCCGTTGCCTGCCGGAAGATGCATATGCTGTACTACTCCGGGACTTGGCATGAAATTTTTCTCAGGAATCTCTGCGTTGATACGGCATTCAATAGCATGTCCTTTAATCCGGATATCTTCCTGTTTAAAGCTTAACTCCTCTCCCATAGCCACACGAATCTGCTCAATGATCAGATCTGTGCCTGTAACCATCTCTGTTACTCCATGCTCCACCTGGATTCTGGTATTCATTTCCATGAAATAGAAGTTGCCTTTGGGGTCTACGATAAATTCAATCGTTCCTGCATTGGTATAACCTACTGTTTTCGCAGCAAGAACTGCATATTCGTTCATTTTCCTGCGGGTTTTTTCATCAATGGCAGGGGACGGGGATTCCTCGATCAGCTTCTGATGATTTCTCTGTACCGAACAGTCACGCTCTCCCAGTGCCACCACATTTCCATGACTGTCTGCCATAATCTGGATTTCCACATGGCGGGGATTTTCTACAAAACGTTCAATGTACATAGTATCATCCCCAAAAGCATTGGCTGATTCTCTCTGTGCCATATTAAACTGAAATTCAAATTCATCCTCATTGGCAGCCACACGCATTCCCTTGCCACCACCGCCTGAGGAAGCCTTGATCATAACCGGATATCCAATCTCTTCAGCCAGTTTTTTACCTGTTTCTGCATCGTATACAGGTTCCTTTGTTCCCGGTACAACCGGTACCCCGGCATCCATCATGGTTTTACGGGCATGGGATTTATTTCCCATCTTATCGATCACATCTGCATCCGGTCCGATAAAAGTAATTCCGTTTTCTTTACATTTACGTACAAACTCACTGTTTTCTGAAAGAAAGCCAAAACCGGGATGGATAGCATCTGCTCCCATATTTTCTGCTGCAGCAATGATCCGGTCCATGTTCAGGTAGCTGTTTCTGGCAGGACCTTCTCCGATACAGATACGCTGGTCTGCCAGCTGTACATGAAGGCTCTTAGCATCTTCTTTTGAATAAACAGCCACACTTCGGATCCCCAGATTCCTGCAGGCACGTATGATCCGGACTGCAATTTCCCCACGGTTGGCGATCAAAATTTTATTAAACAATATGAAAGCCTCCTTATCCTACAGTCTCTTAACGCGGAACAGAGGCTGTCCGTATTCTACTTTCTGTTCATTGCTTACCAGAACTGCTTCAATCTCACAGTCATAGTCACTCTGGATCTCATTCATAAGCTTCATAGCTTCCAGAATGCAGACTGTCTGTCCTGCTTTTACCTGATCTCCCACCTTTACAAAAGCAGGTACATCCGGAGCAGCAGCAGAATAGAAAGTTCCTACGATAGGAGAAGTGATAAACAGACTCTCCTCCTCTTCTTCCTCAGCCTTTTCCACAGTTGTATTCACAGGTGCAGATGCAGCCACAGGTACTCCCGCTGCAACTACAGGAGGATGATCCAGCTTGCTCATTGTAATCTTTACATCCTTGTCCTTATATGTGAATTCGTTAAGGGATGAATCCTCAATAATCTTTACCAATCCTTCAATCTTCTCTAAATCCATCGAACATTATCCTTTCTGTCTATTCTATATTATTTTTTATAGTTATTCTTCAAACAGCTTACGCAGTCTCTTTGCCACCAGACGGCAATCCAGAACCTCTTTACATGGCTGATGAATGATCTTTCTCAGCCCGTCAAGTTCTTTCATTTCCTCAACATAAAGAGCCTGAGCCTCCTGTACGGTAATTGCCTTGAAATGTATCTTATCATCTGTTTTTCTCTGTACCAGCTTGGGAATATCCACAGATGCTACTGTGGCAATTTTCCCATAACCGCCTGTTGTCTGACGGTCAGCCAGCAGAATGATAGGTTTACCATGGGAAGGTACCTGTATAGCCCCAAATGCGATTCCGTCGGAAATAATATCCGAAGTCTCCTTAGGTGCGATAAACGGTCCCTCCAGCCTGCAGCCCATACGGTCAAATTCATTTGTCACCGTATACTCACTGCCCAGGAAAGTCTGGATGCCCTGTTTGCTGAACATACCATCCTGCGGTCCCATTACTACCCGCAGTGTTGCTTCTGTCTGATCAAACTCATCCATATCAAGCTTTCGGGAAAGGAAAAACGGCAGATAACGTCTCTTAATACGAAATCCGATATAATCGTCCGCTTCCAGTTTTCTTCCCTTAAATCCGCCCAGACCACTCTTTAAATTGGTGCATCGGCTTCCCATCACTACCGGAATATCCAGATAACTGGAAAAAGCAATATAACCTCTGCTTCCTGTTCTTGCACTTCCAAATTTCAGTACATCTCCCTTATTCATATACAGGGCTGTATACATGGGAGCCGGCTCTCCATTAATGGTTGGCTGGAAATCTCCGCCTGTGATCGCGATGATAGTAGCTGATGTAAATTCGAGGGTCGGACCTATCAGCGTTATCTCCAATACTGCCTCATTCTCCGGATTATCCAGAAGAAGATTGGCTATTTTGAATGAACGGACATCCATGACTCCTGCTACACTGAATCCCTGACTCTGATATCCATAACGTCCCAGATCCTGAACCGTTGTCATCATTCCGCCTTTTAATATACGAATTCCCATTTTATGCCTCCTCATGAACGGTGCACTGGTATTCGCCACGTTCTACTAATTCTCTGATCCGTTTGTACTCCTCTTCATCGATCGGTACAAAACGGATATAATCTCCTGCCTCTACCAGAATCGGGATGTTGCGGTCCGGATCATAGGTTTTTACGGGTGTCATTCCCATTAGCTGCCATCCTCCCGGAGAATCCAGGGGATAAATTCCTGTCTGTGAACCACCGATCCCCACACTTCCTGCATTGATCTTGATTCTGGGATTGGCAAGACGGGGTGTATGGATCCTTTCATCCAGCCCGCCCAGATAACAAAAGCCCGGAAGAAAACCAAGCATATAGATCAGGTAATCTCTGGAAGAATGAATCTTTATCACTTCCTCTACGGAAAGTCCGGCATGTTCTGCAATATTCTCAATATCCGGACCATATTCTCCTCCATAGCATACAGGAATCTCATAAACTTTTCTGCATCCTTCACCTGCTGTAACTTCCATCTTTAACAGAATTTCCAGTCTTTTTTTCAGGTCATCGTAGGAAATCACACGCGGGTCATAATTAACCAGCAGAGAACAGAACGCAGGGATAATATCTACAACTCCCTCTATATGCTGTTCTCTCATAAGCTGTACAGTGGCAGCGATCTTCCGGTTGATCTCCGGACTGATCTCTTTGCCAAATTCAACCAGAACAGAAGAATCACCTTCTGTTAAAATTCTAATGTCCGGCATAATCTGCTCCTCTTTTCTTAATCTTTTTTACCATATGTTTTTATAGCTGTTAATGAACCAAAAAGGTGTAACCTGGACGATCACACCTTTTTGATATACTCTCCAGTCTGAAAACCGGATACATTTTCCTCAATTATAACAATGTACCGATCTTAGATACAAATGTAGTCACACCGAGGTATGCTGTAAGAACTACCACGATCACTCCAAGAATGGTAAGTACTACCGGATGATGATAATTCTCTCCCATAATGGATTTCTTATGTGCAGCGATCAGGCAGATTGCCAGGGTGATCGGAAGGATCAGACCGTTCACAGCACCTGCAAGCACAAGAAGTACTGCCGGATTGCCAAGAATAAACATAATTGCTGTAGAAATAATGATAAATCCGATGATCACTTTATTTTCATTTTCTTCAATAGACTTACTGAAAGTCTTAAGGAAAGAAACAGAAGTATAAGCCGCACCAATGATGGATGTGATGGCTGCGCACAGAAGAACCAGACCTGCAAACCGGTATCCGATTTCACCAGCCCCCTGCCTAAAGGCATCTGCTGCAGGATTTGCAGCATCCAGTGTTACACCCTTGACAACAACGCCCAGAACAGCCAGGAACAGGAAAATACGTACAATAGTGGCAATGATCATACCCATAACAGAACTCTTATTGATTTCTTTCAGGTTCTTCTCACCTGTAATTCCTGCATCGATCAGACGGTGTGCACCTGAGAAAGTGATATATCCTCCAAC
>NZ_JBWLUT010000071.1:0-10474 GCF_056504575.1 Blautia sp. CGZ-1-C1 | reverse complement strand
CTGATTTATTTTCGCAGAACCTTTCAGTTATCGCATTATCTCGTACCTTCACGCACTTCGCAATAATTCATCGTTTCTGCTATGTATTGCAAATTTCGTATACAATACACATATATTCTTCTATATTTTAATATAATTCCATCTATTCTGCAACCGCAAATTTGTTGCAGTCATTAGCAAGTTAACAGTTACTGTTCGCTTTGTACCCTATTCCGTACACAGTACTCCTCCGGTCAATGTATGATTTTTCAGAAATCTCTCAGCTTTTACAGTAATTATGTCATTTACTCCATAAGCATCCTGTTTTCTTACTGCTGTTTTAATATATTCCTTGCTGTGACCGATATACCACTGTTCTCCATTAATCTCTACTTCTTCCTCAAGAAGAACTTTCAGTTCACTGCCAATCATGGATTCCTCATATTCTCTTGCATGTTCTTCATTTAGTGCAAGCATCTTATCGCTTCTGACAGCTTTCTGCGCTTCTGTCAACTGACCTGACATGGCGGCAGCCTTCGTTCCATGACGACGGGAATATTTGAAAATATGTGTCTCATAAAAATGGATACTTTCCACAAAGTCATAGGAAGCCTGAAAATCTTCCTCTGTTTCCATCGGAAAACCAACAATCACATCTGTTGTAAGTGCCGGATTTTTAAAGTATTTTCTCAGAAGATCACATTTCTCTGCATATTCTGTGCTTCTGTATCTTCGGTTCATTCTTTCCAGAGTTGTGTCACATCCGCTCTGCAAAGACAGATGGAAATGTGGGCACATCTTCGGCATAGAGGAAATCGTTCTGGCAAATTCCTCCGTAATGATTCTCGGCTCCAGAGAGCCCAGACGGATTCTCTCGACTCCTTCTACCTCATGTACAGACTGAATCAGTGAAAGCAGTGTTTCTCTTTCTTCTTCCGGGAAATCTACTCCATATGAACTTAAGTGGATTCCTGTGAGTACCACTTCCTTATATCCCTTGGCAGCAAGTGCACGGACTTCATCCATTACCTGTGCAATTTTACGACTTCTTACACGACCTCTTGCATACGGGATGATACAGTAGGTACAAAACTGATTACAGCCGTCCTGAACTTTAATATATGCACGCACATGCTCTGCTGTGTGATTGATCGCCAGTTCTTCATATTCTTTTGTCTGATTGATATTTAATACATGCTTCTGCTTGGTGTGCTGCTGTTCATATTCCTGCAGCACCTGGACAATATTTCCCTTCTGGTTATTTCCAAGGATCAGATCTACTGCCTCGTCCTTATCCAGTTTTCCCTCATCTGTCTGAACATAACATCCCGTTGCCACTACAATCGCATCCGGATTCATTTTCTTTGCTTTATGCAGCATCTGTCTGGACTTACGGTCTGCGATATTAGTGACTGTACATGTATTGATCAGATAAACATCAGCTCCCGGCTCAAACGGTACGATCTCGTATCCCGCTTCTTCCAGAAGCTGCTGCATTGCCTCTACTTCATAGGCATTTACCTTACAGCCTAAGTTGTGAAGTGCAACTTTTATTCCCATTCTTTTCCTCCTGTTTCTTATCTAAATTTGTAATTCCTTGTTAACTTTGTGACTACTCCGCATTCTGCTATCCTGAGATATGCAAGCCAAAAACTCATTGTCAAAGCTACTTTTCAATGAATTTTGTTTGCAGAATAAATCGCCTGCTCCCGTACAATATTGTTCATTTTTTACAATACTATCGGAACTTTCGTCATTGTTATACATTTTCACTAAATCTTTCTGGAAATTTTATCCGTTTTCACCTTGACTTTTCGCAATACTGCCGTTAAGATGAAAACTGTAAGCTGACAGGCTATCAGGTCAGCAAATAACTATTATTAAGGGAGGTTCTCATAATGAAAACATGTAAAATTTCACTGAACTCTATCGATAAAGTGAAAGCATTCGTTAATGAAATCAGCAAATTCGACTGCGATTTCGATTTAGTATCCGGAAGATATGTAATCGACGCAAAATCTATCATGGGTATTTTCAGCCTTGATTTATCCAAACCGATCGACTTAAACATCCACGCTGATGGCGCTGCTCTTGATACCGTTATGGCAATCGTTAGCAAATATGTTACAGAATAATTTTTTCGCAGTCATTGAGGAACTGGTTTACAGTTCCTCTTTTTCTTTTAGTCAATCTCAATAATCTCAACTGTCTCCAGCGCTGTTTTCATCAGTTCATCAATCTTCTCTTCCAGTTTTGTTTCTGAACGATCGATCACATTCAGGTTTGGCTTTGTAACCGGATGTTTTGCCACAAAGATCGTACAGCAGTCTTCAAATGGCTGGATAGACGTCTCGTAAGTTCCGATTTCCCAGTCGATCTCTCTACAATTTCCTGCTTGTCAAAGCCGATAACCGGGCGGTATACAGGAAGTGTGCAGACTTCATTGGTAGCGGCAAGACTCTGTAATGTCTGGCTTGCAACCTGTCCGATACTCTCGCCTGTGATCAGGCCAAGGCATTTGCTCTGTTTTGCAAAATGCTCTGCAATACGCATCATATAGCGACGCATAATGATAGTCAGCTCATCATGTGGACACTGATCATAAATGTAAAGCTGGATATCTGTAAAGTTTACTACATGGAGACGAATCGGTCCACTGTATTTTGCTACCTGTTTTGCCAGATCTACGACTTTCTGTTTTGCTCTTTCACTTGTGTAAGGCGGCGCATGGAAATATACCGCATCAATCTTAACACCACGTTTTGCGATCATATAACCGGCTACCGGGCTGTCGATACCGCCAGAGAGAAGAAGCATAGCTTTTCCGTTTGTTCCGATTGGCATTCCGCCTGCTCCCTTGATTGTCTGGGAATATACATAAATCTTGTCACGGATTTCTACAGAAAGAGTAAGCTCCGGATCATGTACGTCTACGCTTGCATCCGGGAATTCATCCAGAATACGTCCGCCAAGTTCTGCACTGACTTCCATAGATGTGATTGGATAGGACTTCTTTGCTCTTCTTGTATATACTTTGAAGCTTCCATTGTAATTTGGATGGCAGTTCTTCATGTAAGAAACAACATCCTTTGCCATCTGCTCAAATCCCTGCTCCTCATAGATCACTACCGGGCAAATTCCGACAATACCAAATACATGCTGTAACGCATCTACCGTCTCATCATAATCATACTGTTCCGGGCAGAACACATAGATTCTTCCCTGTTCTTTCTTTACTTCAAACTCTCCCTCAATTTTGGAAAGTGCGATGTTCATCTGCTTTACAAGGGCGTCTTCAAAAATATATCTGTTCTTACCCTTGATAGCGATTTCTGCGTATTTTATTAAAAATGCGTGAAATATCATTCTATTCTCCTTTTGTTCTTTCTATCATCTTAATTACACATTGTCTGCATTGCAATGTATCTGCAGCAGCATGCATATCCTGTCACTTTCTGGGTTTCGCCAGGCAGCGATGCATTATCGTCCACTGATAATATCCTGCCGTCAATCTGTTGATCTGTTATCTGCGGGCGTATCGTTTCAACATTGGAAGCACTTCATTTAATACCTCCAGGCAGTAATCAACCTCTTCAAATGTATTCTCCTCCGAGAAGCTGATACGCACAGTATTCTCAATCTGTGCATTGCTCATTCCCATGGCAGAAAGCGTGGCGCTTGGTTTTCTCTTATGGCTGGAGCATGCGCTTCCCGCAGATACAAAGATATTTCTGTCCTCCAATGTGTGAAGCAATACCTCACTTCTGATTCCCAGAAAACTTACACTCAGGATATGAGGCGCACCTTCTCTGACAGGCATTCCATTAATCACTACGTCATCTATTTTGGAAAGCCCCTTTGCCATACGTTCTTTCAGCTGATAAAGATGTTCTATCTTTTCATCAAAATTCTGATACATCATCTTCGATGCCACGCCTAGACCTGCGATTCCCGGCACATTGTCAGTTCCGGAGCGCATTCCATTCTGCTGTCCGCCGCCCAGAATCAATGGCTGCACCTTTGCTTTACTGTTAATGTAAAGAAATCCGACACCTTTTGGTCCGTGGATCTTATGTCCGCTGACAGAAAGAAGATGGATTCCCCATTTCTTCGGATAGATCCGATATTTGCCAAATGCCTGAATTGCATCTACATGATACAATGCTTTCGGGCTCTTCTCCTGAACCATAGCACCGATTTTTTCTACGGGCATCACTGCTCCAGTCTCATTGTTTACCATCATTGTAGATACTAAGATCGTATCCGGTCTTAATGCCTTTTCAAGTGCGTCAAGTTTTACAACTCCGCGCTCATCCACCGGAAGAATCGTCACTTCAAATCCTTGTTCCTTAAGAAAAGCAATCGGCTGACTGACTGCTGCATGCTCTACAGCAGTCGTGATGATGTGATTTCCACTTCTTTTATTTGCAAGCGCGCCACCAATCAGTGCCAGATTATTAGACTCTGTTCCACCGGAAGTAAACAAGATTTCTTTCTCTGTTACTTTCAGTATCTGTGACAAAATTCTGGCAGATTCTTTGACATACCCTTCCGCATCAACACCCTTCTGGTGCATGGCAGATGGATTTCCGAAATCTTCCATCATTGTCTTAACCACGATATCCTTTACTTCTTCAAAGCAGCGGGTCGTAGCTGAATTATCAAAATATGCTTCCATTTTTACTCTCTCTTGTTTCTATATATTATCCTGATATTACTATTCTCAGTAACACCAAAATACCTGAACTTTTCCCTGATCATACAACTTCATATTACTGTTCCCGGTAACAATTAATATTATCTAAGAAAAACCGCAGGTTTTCATTTTCAACTGTTTCTTATTATAACTTACTCATTCTCCAACTGAAACATCAGTACAGACAAAATCGCAAGTCCTGCTGTCTCTGTTCTGAGGATGCGCCTTCCAAGTGTAATGGCATGTGCTCCTGCCTCCAGTGCCTTTGACACTTCTTCTTCCTCAAATCCACCTTCCGGCCCGATGAAAATGCCGATAGACTGTCCCGGTCTGAGCTCATTCAGGATTTCTCTGGTTTCTTTCATTCCCTTTGCAAGCTCGTATGGAATCAGCTTCACGTCTAAATGTCCGGCAAATGCCAGCGCCTCTTTATAAGTCATAACCTCGTGAATCTCGGGGATCAGCATTCGCTTTGACTGTTTTGCCGCGCTCTCTGCGATTTGCTGCCAGCGGGCTACCTTCTTCGCCGCTTTCTTCGCATCCAGCTTCACTACACATCGCTTTGTCTCTACAGGAATCACTGAGAAAGCTCCCAGCTCCACTGCTTTCTGAATAATGAGTTCCATCTTATCTGCTTTTGGAAGTCCCTGAAAAAGATAAATCTTGTTTGGAAGTTCATATTCCGGTTCCTGTGCATAAAGAATATGAAGTAAGACTTCATCCTCTCTCAGTTCTTCTATCTGACAATGATACTCCTTATTGCCGCCATCGCTGATCCAGACATCCTCTCCACATTTCATACGAAGCACGTTTTTAATATGATTCACATCTGTTCCATTGATATGAATACGATGCATTTCTTCCTCGATCTGATAAGGTTCCACAAAAAAACGCTGCATAAGATCAGTCCTTTCTTGCTGTGACAGAAACCCATTCGCCCTGATGTGTTACCTCTACAACCGTCAGTCCTGCTGCCTTCACAGCTTCCACTACTACCTCTTCTTTCACATCAAGAATACCGGAAGTAATATAGTAAGCACCTTTCTTCATCTGATTAACAATCACCGGTGTCAGCGGAATCAAAACATCTGCAAGAATATTTGCTGTGACAATATCATATTTTTCATAGCCTGCCTGATCCTGGATTGCTTTG
The DNA here is from genome assembly GCF_056504575.1 of Blautia sp. CGZ-1-C1. Classification (NCBI taxonomy): domain Bacteria; kingdom Bacillati; phylum Bacillota; class Clostridia; order Lachnospirales; family Lachnospiraceae; genus Blautia; species Blautia sp. CGZ-1-C1. The sequence continues at coordinate 4,646 of NZ_JBWLUT010000071.1, read as the reverse complement.
TCATCGATAATATTTCCAATAACCATGTCAAAAGCCTCATCTGCGATCTGGTTTGCTTCTTTATTCTCTGCAACTGCCGGAACTGCACATGGATCCAGGTCTGTTCCCAGCACATGTTTTGCCCCGAGTTTGAGCGCAACGATACCAAGAATGCCGCTTCCGGTTCCGACATCCAGCATCTCTGTATCCGGTGTCACATATTTCTTTAACTGGCGGATCACAAGCTGTGTAGTCTCATGCATCCCTGTTCCGAAAGCTGTACCCGGATCGATATGCAGGATCATTTTGTCCTTGTCCTCTTCTTTTACTTCTTCCCAGGATGGAACAATAAGAATATCATCTACATAGAACTGATGGAAATACTGTTTCCAGTTGTTGATCCAGTCCTTATCCTCTGTCTGGGACTCTTCGATCGTTGCTTCTCCGATATCCATGAAATTTCTTAAATCATCCAGTGCTTCACGCACATCCTTAAGAATCGCGTCTTTATCAGCATCTTCCTCCAGATAGAAATTCAGATATGCAACACCGTCATCTGCAGGACCTTCCGGCATAATGTCTACAAACATCTGAGCTTTATCTTCCTCTGTCAGTGGCTGCTTGTCCTGAATCTCCACACCTTCGATTCCAACCTCTGCCAGTGTGCTGATTACGATATCTTCTGCTTCTGTTTTCGTTTTTACTGTAAAACGGTTCCACTTCATATATTATTCTCCATTCTTAATTATTTTGTATAATTAACATTTATCCTTACGGTTCGCATACCACTTTATATCTTAAATCGCACAGACAAGTAAGTGGTATAGTTATTTCGAAAACAATGTACCAGAAATCTTTTCAAAAAACTTTCTGAAAATATCATGGTGATTTCCATTGCTGTAAAATCTCCACGACAGTTCCACCAGTCCTACTCCGGCGATTGCATCCACCAGATAATGCTGCTTAAGTACCTGCGTGGAAATAATGATCAGTATTGCAAATATCAGTGAAAAATGCTGATACCACTTCGGTATCTTCTCTGATTTTCTGACTCCCCGCCAGCTCAGCCAGCTTACATAACAGTGAATCGATGGGAATAAATTTGAAGGAGTACTTGCCCCATCCATCATGTAAACAAACTTAAGCAACTGTTCAGACCAGGTATTTCCCACAATCTCAGGTCTTATATTTGTAGTCGGCAAAATCAGAAAAAACACAAAACAGGCAAAATGTACTGTCAGATCTGTCGCTACAAACCGGTAAAAACCGTCCTTTCCTCTCTGTGACGCCAGAATATAATTCACCGCCCAGAAAGGAAATGCCAGCACATAGATCCAGATAAACTGTGGAATCAATGGCACTGCCCTGTCCAGTGATGTGGTAAAATCAAAATGATATCTGTTCGCTGTCAATATGCCACTGCCCCAGTAAATCAGACAATTCAGCACAAAAATACTTATCAGTGGCAAGATTGACCACAACGGGAGATATTTCTCCCGAAAAAACCGAATTTTTTCTTTTTTAGTCAAATACCTCTCCATTTCTCAGGAATCCCTGTCCATGCAACTTGTTGGTACACTAACTACATGGTCATACATTATTTTCTTCTGCTTTTTTTGCCGTTATCTTTCAATATACACGACCACGCAAAAAAAGAAAAGAGGTTTGCCCTCTTTTCTTTAATTTTCTTTCATTTTTCTTTTAAAATCCAATTTTCAAATCTCTGAAAATCAGTCCTCAAAAGTCTCTTTTAATTTATCCATGAAACTCTTTTTCTTCTTTTCGGATTTCTCGGTCCCTTCGGAAGACTCCTTCGGGCGGTTGCCACATGCCGCATCGAATTTACGCAACGCTTCTTTTGCTTCTTCGTTGAGATTGGTCGGAACCTGTACAACGAATGTCACATAATGATCTCCACGTACGTTCTTGTTTCTTAAGGATGGAACACCTTTTCCCTTCAGACGGATTCTTGTATCTGTCTGAGTTCCCGGCTTCACTTCATATTCCACATCTCCATCCACTGTGTTGATACGGACAGTACCACCCAGTGCCGCCTGTGCATATGTAAGAGGCGCAGTGGAGAAAATATTCATATCCTGTCTCTGGAAAATCGGATGACGTGCAACATTTACTTCTACAAGAAGATCACCTCTCGGTCCTCCGTTTGTACCCGGTTCACCCTTCTCACGGATACGAATACTCTGACCATTGTCAATACCAGCAGGTACAGATACCTGAATCTTCTTTCTGGAAGAGGTATATCCTGTTCCGCGGCATGCACTACATTTATCTTTAATGATCTTACCTGTTCCATGACAGTCCGGACAAGTTTGCACATTACGCACCATTCCGAACATGGACTGCTGTGTATATACGACCTGACCTTCACCGTTACATTTCGGACAGGTTGTCGGTGAAGTACCTGGTTTCGCACCTGTTCCATGGCAGGTGGTACATTCGTCCTTCAGTACGATCTCCAGTTCTTTTTCACAGCCAAAGACAGCTTCTTCAAAAGTAATATTTACGCGTGCACGAAGGTTTGCGCCTTTCATCGGACCGTTATTGGCACGTCTGCTTCTGCCACCGCCGCCAAATAAATCACCGAAAATATCGCCGAAGATATCACCCATATCAGCACCGTTAAAATCAAAACCTCCGAAGCCGCCGCCGGCACCTCCGCCACCGTTTTCAAAAGCCGCATGGCCAAACTGGTCATACTGTTTTCTCTTCTCCGGATCACTTAAGATGGTGTAAGCCTCTGTTGCCTCTTTAAATTTCGCCTCAGCCTCTTTATCTCCTGGATTTACATCCGGGTGATACTTCTTGGCCAGCTTACGATATGCTTTTTTAAGTGTTGCGTCATCGGCGCTTTTGTCCACGCCTAAGACTTCATAATAATCTCTCTTATCAGCCATGATTTTAATCCTATACCCGTTTTATTTATAACACAACTATTCAGTGAGAGAGACTCTCCCACTGAACAGTTATTATTGATATTTCCGTTGCAAATCTCTGCTCTTACAGAAATGTCACATTATACTTCTTTGTAATCAGCATCTACAACATCATCGTTGTTTCCTGCATCTGTGCTGCCTGCTGCACCGCCACCCATGTTCATGTCCGGTCCTGCCTGGCCGCCTGCCTGCTGTGTCTGCTCATACATCTTAGCGAACAGTTTCTGAGCACTTTCCATCATCTTCTCCTGAGCAGCTTTGATATCAGCTACCTGAGAATCTGTCATCTCTTCTGCATTTGTAGTCTGGGACAGTAAGTCTTTCAGTGCATTCAGGTCTGCTTCTACAGCAGCTTTATCATTAGCATCAATTTTGTCTCCGGCCTCTTTCAGTGCATTCTCAACCTGGAATACCATGGAATCAGCATTGTTTCTTGTATCGATTGCTTCTTTACGTTTCTTATCCTGTGCTTCGAACTCAGCAGCTTCTTTTACTGCTTTGTCGATATCGGAATCAGACATGTTAGAACCAGCTGTGATTGTAATGTGCTGTTCTTTACCTGTTCCAAGATCCTTAGCGGATACATTTACGATACCATTTGCATCAATATCAAATGTAACTTCGATCTGCGGAACGCCACGACGTGCTGGCGGGATTCCATCCAGACGGAACTGTCCAAGGGATTTGTTGTCTTTCGCAAACTGACGCTCACCCTGTACAACGTTGATATCTACTGCTGTCTGGTTGTCTGCTGCTGTTGAGAAAATCTGGCTCTTTCTTGTAGGAATAGTAGTATTTCTCTCGATCAGTCTTGTTGCAATACCACCCATTGTCTCGATGGACAGTGACAGTGGAGTAACATCCAGAAGAAGGATATCGCCTGCGCCTGCATCACCTGCAAGTTTACCACCCTGGATAGAAGCACCAAGTGCTACACACTCATCCGGGTTCAGGTTCTTGCTTGGCTCTTTGCCTGTTAACTGTCTTACTTTATCCTGTACATGCCGGGATACGGGAAGATTCACCAACCAGAAGTACCTGACCAAGTTCAGATGCTGTGATACCTGCATCTGAAAGTGCACGACGTACCGGTTCTGCTGTCATTTCTACTAAGTCATGTGTTAATTCATCGAATTTAGCTCTTGTAAGGTTCATGTCGAAGTGTTTCGGGCCTTCTGCTGTAGCTGTGATGAATGGCAGATTGATGTTTGTAGTTGTTGCGGAAGAAAGCTCTTTCTTTGCTTTCTCTGCAGCTTCTTTTAATCTCTGAAGTGCCATCTTATCATTGCTTAAGTCAACACCTTCTGCTTTCTTGAACTCAGCAAGCATATAATCTGTGATCTTCTGGTCGAAGTCATCACCACCAAGACGGTTGTTACCAGCTGTGGAAAGAACTTCGATAACGCCATCACCGATCTCGATAACGGATACATCGAATGTACCACCACCTAAGTCGTATACCATGATTTTCTGTTCTTTTTCATTGTCAAGGCCATATGCAAGAGCTGCTGCTGTTGGCTCGTTGATAATACGTTTTACATCAAGACCGGCAATCTTACCGGCATCTTTTGTTGCCTGACGCTGAGCATCATTGAAATATGCAGGAACTGTGATAACTGCTTCTGTAACTTTCTCACCAAGGTATCCTTCTGCATCTTTTTTCAGTTTCTGAAGAATCATAGCGGAAATTTCCTGTGGGGAATATTTCTTGTC
>NZ_JBWLUT010000070.1:0-13786 GCF_056504575.1 Blautia sp. CGZ-1-C1 | reverse complement strand
GGTATCATGTGCACAATCCACGCTTACACAGGCGATCAGATGACACTTGATGGACCACAGAGAAAAGGTGACTTAAGAAGATCTCGTGCAGCTGCAGTTAACATCGTTCCTAACAGCACAGGTGCTGCTAAAGCTATCGGTCTTGTTATCCCAGAACTGAACGGCAAATTAATCGGATCTGCTCAGCGTGTTCCTACCCCAACAGGTTCTACAACAATCTTAACAGCAGTTGTTGAAGGTAACGTAACAAAAGAACAGATCAACGCAGCTATGAAAGCAGCTTCTAACGAATCCTTCGGATACAATGAAGATGAAATCGTATCCAGCGATATCGTTGGTATGAGATTTGGTTCTCTGTTCGATGCTACTCAGACAATGGTTCTTCCACTTGAGAATGGCACAACAGAAGTACAGGTAGTTTCCTGGTATGACAACGAGAACTCCTACACAAGCCAGATGGTTCGTACAATCAAACATTTTGGTAAACTGCTGAACGCTTAATTTTCAGTAAGTGTAGAAGAATAGACTCCAAGGAAGGGTCCGGTCTGATTTGGACCGGATCCTTTTCGCGTTGTCTGAGCATCCGAAAAACTGCCATAGCAGATTTTACAGGACGCTCGAGGAATCTATGTTACTGTGGACAATGCAGTAACACATAAAGAATATTATTAAGGAGGCACCACAAATGCTGAATAAAAAATCTGTTGATGATATCAACGTAAAAGGTAAAAAAGTTCTTGTAAGATGTGACTTCAATGTTCCGCTTCAGGATGGTAAGATTACAGATGAGAACCGTCTGGTTGCAGCTCTTCCTACAATCAAGAAACTGATCGCTGACGGTGGAAAGATCATTCTTTGCTCTCACCTTGGAAAACCGAAGGGAGAACCGAAACCAGAATTATCTCTTGCACCGGTTGCTAAACGTCTTTCCGAATTATTAGGACAGGAAGTTAAATTTGCAGCAGACCCGGAAGTAGTAGGACCAAACGCAAAAGCAGCAGTAGCTGAGATGAAAGACGGAGACGTTATCTTACTTGAGAATACACGTTACCGTGCAGAAGAAACAAAAAATGGAGACGAATTCAGCAAAGAACTCGCTTCTCTTTGCGATGTATTTGTTAATGATGCATTTGGTACAGCTCACAGAGCACACTGCTCTAATGTTGGTGTTACCAAATATGTTGATACAGCAGTTGTTGGTTACTTAATGCAGAAGGAAATCGATTTCCTTGGAAATGCAGTAAACAATCCTGATAGACCATTTGTTGCTATCCTTGGCGGAGCTAAGGTTTCCAGCAAGATTTCTGTAATCAATAACCTTCTTGATAAAGTAGATACACTTATCATCGGTGGTGGTATGTCTTATACATTCTCCAAAGCTATGGGAGGACATATCGGTGTGTCTCTCTGTGAGGATGATTATCTTCAGTATGCATTAGACATGATGAAGAAAGCTGAAGAAAAAGGCGTAAAACTTCTTCTTCCTGTAGATAACAGAATCGGTGACAGCTTCTCCAATGACTGCAATATTCAGGTTGTAAAACGTGGAGAGATCCCGGACGGATGGGAAGGAATGGATATCGGACCGGAAACAGAGAAGCTTTTTGCTGAGGCTGTAAAAGATGCTAAGACAGTTGTATGGAACGGACCGATGGGCTGCTTCGAAATGCCTAACTTTGCTCATGGTACAGAAGCTGTTGCCAAAGCACTTGCTGATACAGATGCTACAACTATCATCGGTGGTGGTGATTCTGCAGCAGCTGTTAACATCCTTGGCTATGGCGATAAGATGACACACATCTCCACAGGTGGCGGTGCATCTCTTGAATTCCTGGAAGGAAAAGAACTCCCGGGTGTTGCAGCAGCAAACGATAAATAAGTAATTCTATAAGAAGGAGATACAGAATCATGGCAAGAAAGAAAATTATCGCTGGTAACTGGAAAATGAACATGACACCAAGCGAAGCCGTTAAATTAGTAGAAACATTAAAACCATTAGTAGTAAATGACGAAGTAGATGTAGTATTCTGCGTACCTGCAATCGACATTGTCCCGGTTGTAGAGGCTGCTAAAGGAACAAACATCCAGGTTGGTGCTGAGAATATGTACTTTGAAGAAAAAGGTGCATACACAGGAGAGATTTCCCCTGCAATGCTCGTAGACGCTGGTGTTAAATATGTTGTTCTCGGACATTCCGAAAGAAGAGAATACTTCGGAGAAACAAACGAAGACGTTAACAAGAAAATCCTTAAAGCTTTCGAACATGGAATCACACCAATCATGTGCTGTGGCGAAACTCTTACTCAGAGAGAGCAGGGCGTGACAATGGATTTCATCCGTCAGCAGGTTAAAGTTGGTTTCCAGGGCGTTACAGCAGATCAGGCTAAGACAGCAGTTATCGCTTATGAGCCAATCTGGGCTATTGGAACAGGTAAAACAGCTACTACTGAGCAGGCTCAGGAAGTATGCGCTGGTATCCGTGCATGCATCGCTGAAATCTATGATGAAGCAACAGCAGAAGCAATCCGTATTCAGTACGGCGGATCTGTAAATCCTGCAACAGCTCCTGACTTATTCGTTCAGAATGATATCGATGGCGGCCTTGTTGGTGGAGCTTCCCTGAAAGCTGATTTCGGTAAGATCGTAAACTACAAATAAGAATAAAAATTTAAAACTGATTTATAAATAGATAATCTTTGTGTCCAAACAGAAGACACCCTGTCCGCTTCAGTTGTCAGGGTGTCTGTTTTTATCTATTATTTAAACAAAAATAAAGAGTAGTTTTTGTGAAACTACTCTTTTCATCTTATAGTGTATTATTTTTTATCTGGTGTGAAAACATCTTTTGTACTTTGGAAAAATATCTTTTGTATTTTGGAGAATAAATCTTTTGTATCTCTTTAATCTGAATTTTAAATATTTATCTTTTGTATTTCTACTACCGATCCGTCGGTGCTTTCCAAATCTGTTTCTTTTGTACATACGAAGTATAGCATATTTTTCTACATTCGTCTACAGAATTCAACAGGAATCTGTTAAAAACATTTCGACAATAACTTCTATTATTCGACATTCTGTTGAATGAATAAAGTCAGTATAGCCGGTTATGCCTATATATTTAACTGTTATTTTACAAAAAACTGATAGTATAAGAACTATAAATATGATATTATAGTAATAATTTAGTTTATACTAAAAATGTTTTGAAAAAACATTCTAAACTGTTTGCGATAATGGAATTACTGTAGATTTATATATCTTAGGGAGGGTGTATGGGAATACTGGGTGTTAAGGTGAAAATCATCGGTGAACAGCTGGAAAGCAAATAATTGAAGCTATCTGATTGCATGAACCTGTTTTCACTGTTATAATGTAAAAATATGTAGAAAACAGACAGTAAACAATAAGTGAAAATAGAAAGCAGGTCAGAGTTTCATGGAAGAAAAAATAAAAAAATGTAGTGTATCAAAAAAATGTGGAAGTTGTCAGTATCAGGGGGTTCCCTATAAAGAACAGCTTGTAGCGAAACAGAAGAAAATGAGCAAACTCCTGAAGAAATTTGGAAATGTAAAACCAATTATCGGCATGGAGGATCCTTTTTATTATAGAAATAAAGTTCATGCAGTATTTGACAGAGATAGAAAAGGAAATATCATCTGCGGAACATATGAGGCGAAAACGCATAAAGTAGTCCCAGTGGAAGACTGCATGATCGAAGATAAGATCAGTCAGGAGATTATTCGCACAATCCGTGATATGCTGAAATCTTTTAAAATAAAAACTTATGATGAGGATACGGGATATGGACTTTTACGCCATGTCCTGGTAAGAAGAGGATTTGCAACAAATGAAATTATGGTAGTTCTCGTTGTAGGATCTCCGGTTTTCCCTTCGAAAAATAATTTTGTAAAAGCCCTGCGGAAAAAATATCCGCAGATTACTACAGTGGTATTGAACGTTAATGACAAGAAAACCAGTATGGTACTGGGTGAACGTGACATAGTCATTTATGGAAAAGGTTTTATCAGGGATATACTCTGTGGATGTTCTTTCCGCATCTCTCCGCAGTCCTTTTATCAGGTGAATCCTGTGCAGACAGAAATTCTGTACAAGACAGCAATCGAATATGCGGGTCTGGGACGAAAGGAAACCGTAATCGATGCATATTGTGGAATTGGTACGATCGGATTGGTAGCGGCGAAAAGAGCGAAAAATGTTATTGGAGTAGAATTAAATTCGGATGCAGTCCATGATGCCAGAATCAATGCCAGAGAAAATAAGATTACCAATGCGCATTTTTACCAGGGTGATGCAGGGGAATTTATGGAAAAAATGGCAGAGAATGGAGAGTGTGCAGACGTTGTATTTATGGATCCGCCACGTACGGGAAGTGATAAGAAGTTCATGTCTTCCGTAATTAAACTTGGACCGTCCAGAATCGTCTATATATCCTGTGGTCCGGAAACACTTGCCAGAGATTTGGAGTATCTTACAAAATATGGTTATGAAGTAAGAAAAATACAGCCTGTAGATATGTTCAGTTTTACAGATCACTGCGAAAATGTTTGTCTTTTGACAAAGAAATTCACAAAATAAATATTATAAATTCGATACATCATAAAGCATACTATAGGATACGAAGTAAAGGTGGGAGTGATTTATGGAAATAAAAAAAGCATCTATGCAAGACTTGGAACAGATTATGCATGTTTATAAAAACGCAAGGAAATTTATGTGCGAAAATGGAAATGAAGAACAATGGGGAGATGATTATCCTTCGACAGAATTGATAAGGGAAGATATAGATAAGATGTATCTTTGTATTTCAGAGGAACAGATTGCCTGTGTCTTCTACTATGCAGTAGAAGAGGATGAGGACTATAGAGAAATCAACGGGAAATGGTTAAATGAAAAGCCTTATGCAGTAGTTCACAGAGTGGCATCTACAGGAATCGTAAAAGGTGCGGCATCTTACTGCCTTGACTGGGTGTATACTCAGTTCCCTAATATTCGAATGGACACGTATAAAGACAATATCCCCATGCAAAAACTGCTGGAAAAATGTGGATTTCAATATTGTGGTTCATTTGAACGCCTGGGAACAGACAAATGGATGGCATATCATAAAGAATAAAAAGAAAACATAGGTAAATAAAAAAACAGGATCATTTTGGACAGGATGTTTCTCCTACTGATTTATAGTAAAAGCGGGAGATTTCCTCAAAATAATCCTGTTTTTTATTGAATCAGGTAAGTTACGCCATCCTTTTTTAAACAAATTAAGGAAATTCCCTGCTTTAATTGCGAAAAGCAATAAGCAGCAAGGGAGACTTACCTGTATATTTTTATTAGAGAAAAATTACATATTTTCAGTAATCTGACGTGCTACATAAACACCGCTTGCAGAAGCGTGAGACAAGGAATGAGTTACGCCACTTCCGTCACCGATAATATATAATCCTTTGTATCTGCTTTCCAGATTTTCATCAATCTCAACTTCCATGTTATAGAATTTAACTTCCACACCATAAAGAAGAGTATCATCATTTGCTGTTCCCGGAGCAATTTTGTCCAGAGCATAGATCATTTCGATGATTCCGTCAAGAATACGTTTTGGAAGAACGAGGCTTAAATCGCCAGGAGTAGCTGCAAGAGTAGGACGTACCATACCCTCTTCAATACGGGCAACAGTGCTTCTTCTTCCACGTACTCAAATCGCCGAAACGCTGTACGATTACACCACCACCAAGCATATTGGAAAGACGGGCGATACTTTCGCCGTATCCGTTACTGTCCTTAAATGGCTCGGAGAAGTGCTTAGCAACTAACAGCGCAAAGTTTGTGTTCTCTGTCTGTTTGGAGGGATCTTCATAGCTGTGTCCATTAGCTGTAACGATGCCGTTGGTGTTTTCGTTTACAACGATACCGTAAGGATTCATACAGAAAGTTCTTACATTATCTTCGAATTTCTCTGTTCTGTAAACAATTTTACTCTCGTAAAGTTCATCTGTCAGGTGGGAGAAAATAACAGCTGGAAGCTCCACGCGGACACCGAGATCCACGCGGTTAGATTTAGTAGGGATATCAAGATCTTTACAGACCTGTTCCATCCATTTACTTCCGCTTCTGCCGACAGATACGATACATTTACTGCAGTCAGTTGTGCTGTCTTTGGTAACGATACGATAACCGTTATCCAGAAGTTCCAAGCGCTCTACAGGAGTGTTGAAATAGAAATCTACATGTTCTTTTAATTTGGCATATAAATTTTCCAGAACTACATAGTTAATATCTGTTCCGAGATGACGAACGGAAGCATCCAGCAATTTTAATTTATTTTGCATGCAAAGCTTTTTAAATTTAGTTCCTGCGGTAGAATACATTTTTGTGTCCTGACCGCCGTAGGCAACATTGATCTCATCTACATAACGCATGAGCTCAAGAGCTTCTTTCTTTCCGATATGTTCATAGAGTGTTCCGCCAAAGTCATTGGTGATATTGTATTTACCATCAGAGAATGCACCGGCACCGCCGAAACCGCTCATGATAGCACAGGTCTTACATTTGATGCAGGTTTTTACCTTATTACCATCGATAGGGCAATGTCTTTTGTCCAATGGATTTCCTTCTTCAAAAACAGCAATCTTGAGATTTTTATTCTGTTTCATCAATTCATAGGCAGAAAAAATGCCGCCAGGTCCGGCGCCAATGATTACTACGTCATATTTCATATATATTACAATCCTTTCACGTGATTTTCCTGAGCTCAGGTATGTTGGTTTGCGCATTACTTTACTCGATAAAAGTATAACACAAATTGAGCGAAAAATCTTTTATTTTTTATGAATGATTTATAGATTAGATTTATAAATAAGGAAGAAAAATAAACATTCTATTGAGTCTTTTCTCTGCAATAAATTAATGAAGAACAAAATGTTCTTTGCGAATTCAGATACATAAACAGAAAATCTTATATTATAAATCTGAATTATTGTTCTTTGGATTCAGTCTCATCCGGAATATGTTCCACAATATCTCCAAAATCGCATTTGAGTATAGAACATAAAATATCAAGACTGCGAATCTCTACATTTTCATTATGGCGGAGTTTATCCAGAAAAGAAGTACTGATGCCATAACGCGTATACAGAGCGTATTGACTGATTCCGCGCTCTTTCATAGTTTTCCATAATTTCCTATAACTTATCATATTGTAATAACCGTCCAATTTGTTCTTGATTACTATCTATTATCGGGTTAAAATGAATGTTATAACAGTGTCGTTATAACGACACTATAAGAGGGAAAGTGATAATGATGAAGTTGATTAAAAAGATAACTACGGAAATTTGTATGGCTGTATTATCAGCGGCCATGTATTATTGTTTTCTGAACGGAGCTCCGCATCAGGGAACAGAGAGACTGTTTTATATGATCCTGGCAGGCATTTTCTGCGTTTCAGTCTGGGCGGCAGTGATGACAACAATTTGGTATATAAAATGGCTTCGCAAAAAGAAAACAGAACTCGAAAACATGGTGGAGATTTTGCTTAAAAACGCAGACAAACTTGACAAATAGCCGATTCTGCCCTAGTATAAAAATCAACGAATAAGAAAGGGGAATCCTGTGAAATGAGTGAAAAAGTCATCAAAGCCGCACTGTTAGGATTTGGAACAGTAGGAACAGGTGTATATAAGGTACTGAAGAATCAGGAAGAAGAAATGACAGCTAAAATTGGCTGTAAAGTTGAAATCAAGAAAATCCTTGTCAGAAATATAGAAAAAGCAGCAGCTAAACTTGAAGATACCTCTATGCTTACCAGTCAGTGGGACGAAATCGTAAATGATCCGGAGATTGAGATCATTATTGAGCTGATCGGGGGAATCAACCCTGCCAGGGAATACATTCTCTCTGCGTTAAAAGCAGGAAAGCATGTAGTATCAGCAAATAAAGACCTGATCGCGGTTCATGGACATGAGCTTCTGGAAGCGGCACATGAGAATAAAGTAGACTTTTTATTTGAGGCAGCAGTAGCTGGAGGAATTCCGATTATCAGACCATTGAAACAGTGTCTGGCAGGAAACCATATGACAGAAGTTATGGGTATTGTGAACGGAACTACCAACTTTATTCTTACAAAGATGACTCAGGAAGGCATGGAATTTAAGGATGCCCTGGCACTTGCCACAGAACTTGGATATGCGGAAGCTGACCCTACCGCAGATATTGAAGGCCTTGATGCCGGACGTAAGGTGGCAATTCTTGCTTCTGTAGCATTTAATTCACGTGTCGTATTCAATGATGTTTATACAGAAGGAATTGCCAAGATTACTTCTAAGGATATTAATTATGCAAAAGAAATGGGACGTGATATCAAGCTTCTCGGTGTTGCCAGAAATGAAGAGGATGGAATCGAAGCCTATGTATGCCCGATGCTGATTCCAAGTTCTCATCCGCTTGCAACTGTAAATGACTCATACAATGCTGTATTTGTTCATGGAGATGCAGTAGAAGATGCCATGTTCTTCGGAAGAGGAGCAGGAGAACTTCCTACAGCAAGTGCAGTAGTAGGTGATGTATTTGACATTGTAAGAAATATCCTGATCGGCTGCTGTGGCAGAATCGGATGCACCTGTTATAAAGAGATTCCGGTTAAGAAGATGGAAGATACACATAACCGATACTTTATCCGCCTTAAAGTAGAAGACCGCTGTGGTGTTCTGGCCGAAATGACGGCAATATTTGCAAAATATCAGGTAAGTGTGGCACAGATTATTCAGAAGGACACCAAGGTAGAAGGCTGTGCGGAAGTAGTTGTGATCACTGAGAAAGTAAGAGAAGGTGATTTCAGAACTGCAATCGAGGAACTGAGAAACAGAGATTCTGTAAGAAAGATTTCTACAATCATTCGTGTTTACGGAAAATAAGATATCGTTTATTGTTATAAACTGCGAAGTAGTTATTCAATACAGAGATGCGCAAAAAAGCAGATTATGAATATCCACTTAATAAGTTGGTAAAACGAAATTAAATAAAGAAGCCAAATACATAAAAAAAAGAATTGAAAAATCCTGAAATTTTGATACTATATAAAGAGGGCACAAAAGCGTGTTATCAGGCATGCAATGAACGATAAAGTGCATCTGTATATAAAAATTTCAGTTGCTGTATGCTAAAATGTACAGTTGTGTACAGTTACATACAGCAATCAATAATGAACACATATAAAAGGAGAACATTATGAGCAAAAAACCAACCGTATTAATGATTCTTGATGGATATGGCCTGAATGACAAAAAAGAAGGCAATGCTGTATATATGGCAAAGACTCCTGTTATGGACAAGCTGATGGCAGAATATCCTTTTGTAAAAGGTAATGCAAGCGGACTTGCAGTAGGTCTTCCAGATGGACAGATGGGTAACTCTGAAGTAGGTCATATGAACATGGGTGCAGGCCGCATCGTATATCAGGAACTTACAAGAATCACAAAAGAGATCCAGGATGGTGATTTCTTTAAGAACGAAGCACTTCTTGCAGCAATGAAGAATGCAAAAGAGAACAATTCCGCTGTACATTTTATGGGACTTCTTTCTGATGGCGGTGTACACAGCCACAATACACATCTCTATGGATTACTTGAGATGGCTAAGAAAGAGGGCGTTGAGAAAGTTTATGTACACTGCTTCCTTGACGGACGTGATACACCTCCTGCATCAGGTAAAGAGTTTGTAGAGACTCTGGAAGCTGAGATGAAGAAAATCGGTGTAGGTGAGATTGCAACCGTTTCCGGCCGTTACTATGCAATGGACCGCGATAACCGCTGGGATCGTGTAGAGCTTGCATACAATGCTCTTACATCCGGAGAAGGTGTAAAGGGAACTGACGCTGCAGCAGCAGTTCAGGCATCCTATGACAATGACAAAACAGATGAATTCGTTCTTCCTACAGTAATCGAGAAAGACGGACAGCCAACAGGTGTTGTATCTGATAAAGACTCTGTTGTATTCTTTAACTTCCGTCCTGACCGTGCTCGTGAGATCACAAGAGCATTCTGCGATGATGATTTCCAGGGATTTGAGAGAAAAGCAAGACCACATGTCACATTCGTATGCTTCACAGAGTATGATGATACCATCCAGAATAAACTGGTTGCATTCCACAAAGTTCAGCTTCATAACACATTTGGAGAATACCTTGCAGCACACGACATGACTCAGGCTCGTATCGCTGAGACAGAGAAGTATGCACATGTTACATTCTTCTTTAATGGTGGTGTGGAAGAGCCGAATAAAGGCGAGGATAGAATCCTTGTGAAATCCCCGAAGGTTGCAACTTATGACCTTCAGCCTGAGATGAGTGCGCCACAGGTTTGTGAGAAACTGGTAGATGCTATCAAATCTGACAAATATGATGTGATCGTAATCAACTTTGCTAACCCTGATATGGTTGGACATACAGGCGTACAGGAAGCAGCTGTGAAAGCAGTAGAAACAGTTGATGAATGTGTTGGTAAAGCAGTAGAAGCTCTGAAAGAAGTTGACGGACAGATGTTTATCTGTGCTGACCATGGAAATGCAGAGCAGCTTATCGATTATGAGACAGGTGCTCCATGGACTGCACATACCACAAATCCTGTTCCGTTCATTCTTGTAAACGCTGATCCGAAATACACACTGCGTGAGGATGGATGCCTTGCAGATATCGTTCCTACACTCATTCAGCTTATGGGAATGGAACAGCCGGCAGAAATGACAGGCAAATCTCTTCTTGTAGAGAAATAAAAAATTTCAGGGTGAAGAGGGCAGCCTGACTCTGATAAAAAAATAATTCGTGAATATAACGAAAAAGACCTCCGTTTTACCGGGGGTCTTTCTGTGATTATGTAGAAAATTACAGAATTGGAAAACACATCTTGAAATGGTAAAATTTTTCAACTATAATCGCTCTGATATCTGATAAACGATCAGGTAAAAGACAGGAAAAAACTAATTTTAAGAAAGGACTGGAGGGTTTATTGGAATGCAGACAGACATGACAGTTGGGAAACCAATGAAGATGATACTAGATTTTACGATACCTGTATTTATAGGCAATGTATTCCAGCAGTTTTACAACATGGCAGATGCCATAATCGTGGGGAAATTTGTAGGAACAAAAGGATTGGCAGCAGTAGGTTCTACGGGAACGATCATGTTCCTCATTATAGGATTTCTTACAGGACTGACAGCCGGGTTTACGGTTCTCACTTCACAGAAATTCGGTGCGGGAAAGATGGATGAAATGCGCCAGTCTGTGGGAAATGCGGCGTTGTTATCTATCATTATTTCAGTTATCATGACGGCAGTCAGTATGTTGGGAATGCACTCATTATTGACGTTAATGCATACGCCGGAGGATATTTTTAAGGATGCATATACTTATATCATGATTATCTGTGGCGGTATTTTTGCTCAGGTGTTATATAACATTCTGGCAAGTATTCTGAGAGCATTAGGTAACAGTAAAACACCATTGTATTTTCTGATACTTGCGGCACTTTTGAATGTGGCACTTGACTTAATATTTATTATTGCTTTCCATATGGGTGTGGCAGGCGCTGCATGGGCCACGATCACAGCGCAGGGAGTATCTGGACTGCTTTGCCTGGTTTATATTATAAAATGTATGCCGGAATTAAGATTAAAGAGAGATGACTGGAGATTCCGCTCTGGAATTGCCAAGAACGAAATTCTTGTCGGTATTCCTATGGGACTTCAGTATTCTATTACAGCGATCGGAACGATGATGGTTCAGTCTGCATTAAATATTCTTGGTTCTTATGCGGTAGCCGCATTTACGGCTGGAAATAAGATTGAAAATATCTTTACCCAGGCATATGTTGCAATCGGTACAACGATGGCTACATACAATGCACAGAATATCGGTGCACGTAAGCTTGACAGAGTAAGACAAGGATTTAACTGTGCGCATATTATTGGAATTATTTATGCGATCGTGACAGGTGTGATCATATTTTTCTTTGGAAAATATCTCTCATACTTGTTTATTTCAGATAACGCAGCAGAGGTTATTCCGATGGTCGATATTTATGTTAAATGTGTTGCAGTATTCTTTATTCCTTTACATTTTGTTAATGCACTGCGAAATGGTATCCAAGGTATGGGATACGGACTGCTCCCTATGTTGGCTGGTGTAGCTGAGCTTGCAGGTCGTGGAATCACTGCGATGATCGCGGCAGCACATAAGAGTTATTTTGGAGCATGTATGGCCAGTCCGATGGCATGGGTATTGGCAGGAGGATTGCTCATCATTATGTATTTCTATGTCATGAAAGACATGAAACGCAGACTTGATTTATAGAATAAAAAATGATACCGGTGACTGTGAAAACCTTGAACAGTTTCCGGTTATCTTTTTTTATAGGATTGTTTAGAAAAAAATTAAAAAAATTTAAGAAAAAAGTGAATAGTACATGCAAACTGGAAGAATTATGTTATAATGAGAAAGCTGATACAGGCAAGTTATAGATTACTGTTCAAAAGTTTTGTTTCGGATGCTGTATTTTCCGGAATAAAATGAACGGTAATACTTATATTGAGGAGAAAATAGATGGGAAACAAAGAGGAAAGAAGTAACAAAGCCTCGGATGGCAATGTAGAAACAACAGGCAGACATCGTAAATCTGCAAGGCCGGGAAAAATCACTTATGTACCGATTAATGATGAAGATCTTGCACCTTATGAACCGCCTGTCAGGAAGAAGCATAAAGCTTTAAAAATAACAGGAATTACTGCTGCAATGATCCTGGTAAGTGCAGGTGCTGCATATGCGGGCATGTCATACTATTATTCGGATAAGTTTTTTGAGGGAACCTCAATCAATGGAATTAACTGTTCCGGAAAAACTGCTTATGAGGCAGAACAGTTAATTGCAAAGACAGTGGAGAATTATTCCATAGAAGTTGATTCAAGAAATCTGGATCCGCAGACGATAAGCGGAGATCAGATTGGATATAGCTATGTTTCCGATGGAAGTGTATTGAAACTTCTAAAAGATCAGAAACCATACGAATGGATTCGTGGCTTATTTGAAAAAAAGAGCTACACAACAGCAGAGAATACGACATATGATAAAGAAAAAATGAAAGAACAGGTCAGGGAGCTTAACTGTGCGCAGGAAGAGAATCAGGTTGCACCTGAGAATGCATATGTCGCATATGGAGATTCTCAGTTTGAAATCGTTCCTGAGACAGAGGGAAGCGAATTAAACCTTCGGGAAGCCTATAATGCACTTTCAGAAGCTGTTTCCGGAAATGAGGCATCTGTTGATTTTGACAGCAATCCTGACGTGTACGTAAAGGCAGATGTGACGAGCGATGATCCAGATCTGCAGGCATCCCTTGATGCATGCAATAATTTCACGAAAGCAAATATTACCTACACTTTCGGGGATGAGACGGTGACCCTGGATGGAAATACAGTAAAGACTGGCTGAACTTTGACGAAAAAGGTCAGCTTATTATGGATGATGCATCTTTCCAGCAGCATATTGCAGATTACGTGGCTCAGCTTGCTGCGGCGCATGATACAGTGGGCACAGAGAGAGAGTTCCAGACAACAAGCGGACGAACAGTCAGCGTCTACGGCTCTGCATATGGATGGCAGATAGACCAGGCTTCCGAGGTGGCAGAACTGACACAGGAGATTCAGTCAGGAATACAGACTACCAGAGAACCGGTATATTCTATGACAGCGAATGCACATGGTTATAATGATATTGGAAATA
>NZ_JBWLUT010000069.1:0-3061 GCF_056504575.1 Blautia sp. CGZ-1-C1 | reverse complement strand
TGTCAGTGAATTTTATGAGGAATTTGAAAACCGTTTCGGTTCTCATATCCACATTTTAGACTGGGCGCTCCATCTGGATGAAGGAACTCCGCACATCCATGAGCGCCATGTATTTGACTGTGAAAATCGGTATGGAGAGCTGTGCCCCCAGCAGGAAAAGGCGTTGGAGGAACTGGGTATCCCTCTCCCTAAACCGGAACAGCCAAAAGGAAAGCACAATAACCGGAAACAGACTTTTGATGCAGTCTGTCGGATAATCTTATTTGACGTTGCCAAACGGCATGGGCTGCATCTGGAACAGGAGCCGTCTTATGGTGGGCGTGACTATTTGGAAAAGCAGGATTATATCCTGATGAAGCAGAAGGAGCAGCTAGCGACACAGGAACAAAAGCTGGAGGAACTGACGCTAAAAATTGAGGATGTAGAAACCTTGCTGGAAGATGTTTCCGGTGCAGCCTATGACAAGGCGGTGGAGGTTGTGACCGACAAGGTTCGGGAACAAACCCAGCTTGAAGATATGGAAGTAATTGAGAAATATCGAAAGAGCGTGGTATCGCCCAATGCCAAAAATTCGCCAGAAGTTGTGAAGATAGCGAACACTCTGCTGAGTAGGGTGCGAGAAAAATTACAGCAGTCTGCTGAAAAAGTTCTCAAAAAGGTACAGGCGGTGCTGTTAAAACCGGAGGTCAAACAGGCTGGCAAAGAGCAGATCAAAAATAAAGCCAGAAAATCCATTAAGGAGAAGCTGGCACAAGGCAAACTGGACGCTGATCGGGAGAACCGGGAGCGCTGGGAGCGTGAAGGACGGATTGCTCCAACAAGAAAACAGGATATGGAATTGTGAGGCATCTGATTTTCTATGGAAACCGGATGCCTTTTGCATTGTTTGGAGGTGGAAGAAACGAATGTATTTGAAGCAGTAAAACAGTCTGTTACCACAAGGCAGGCTGCTTTGGTTTATGGAATTTCAGTAGGACGCAACGGGATGGCTTGTTGCCCGTTTCACGATGACAGGCATCCCAGCATGAAGGTGGACAGACGGTTCCATTGTTTTGCCTGTCAGGCAGATGGAGATGTGATTGATTTCACTTCCCGTCTTTTTGGACTAAGCAGTAAAGAAGCTGCCTTAAAGATGGCAGAGGACTTCTCAATCAGCTTTGACCGCAAAGGCCACGATCCGCCACAAAAGAGAGTAATCAAAAGAAAAATCAGCGAGGAAATGCGATACCGGCAGGCAGAGCAGAAATGCTTTCGGGTGCTGTGCGACTACCTGCGTTTGCTGGAACGATGGAAAGAAGAATATGCGCCCAAACAACCGGAGGATGACTGGAATCCTTTGTTTGTGGAGGCTCTGCACAGGCAGCCATATATCGAATATCTGTTGGATCTTCTTCTGTCTGACAGCATAGAAGAACGAGCTTTTGTAGTTGCGGAGTATGGAAAAGAGGTGAGGAAAATTGAACAGCGAATATCAGAGTTTATCGCCAGCCACCCAGCAGGCTGTGATGAGCGCAGCCGAAGCCATAGCGCCGGAACAGAGCGTTGATAAGGTGCGGCAGAGCCTTTCTGTTACCGACAAGGGAAAAACAGCCAACACCATCGACAACTGCCGGATTGTGTTCTGCTGCGATCCACTCCTGCGGGATGCCATCCGGCTTAATCTCCTGACAGACCGGGTAGACATTGTACAGGACTTGGGCTGGCGCAGGAATACCAGCGCTCTGACGGATACTGATGTGAAATATCTTCTCCTCTATTTTGAGAGAAACTATGAGCTGACCAGTGAGAAAAAGATCACGGCTGCCCTTTCTATCGTAGCAAACGAAAATTGTTACCATCCAATTCAGGATGTGCTGAACAGTCTTGTCTGGGACGGTACACCACGCATCCGATTCTGTCTGCACCATTTTCTTGGTGCTGATGAAAGTGACTATGTGGAAGAAATGCTGAAACATTTCCTGCTGGGTGCTATACGCCGGGTATTCCGTCCCGGTTCCAAATATGAAGAAATGCTTTGTTTGGTGGGCGGTCAGGGTGCCGGGAAGTCCACATTCTTCCGACTGCTGGCGATCCGGGACGAATGGTTCTCTGATGACCTGAAGAAGTTGGATGACGACCGGGTATTCCAAAAGCTACAAGGTCACTGGATCATTGAGATGTCAGAGATGCTTGCCACCAGCAGCGCAAAGAGCATTGAAGAAATCCGTTCCTTTATTAGCCGACAGAAGGAAACCTACCGGACACCTTATGAATCTCAGCCTAAAGACCGGCTTCGGCAGTGCGTGTTCGGTGGTTCCTCGAATACCCTGGACTTTCTGCCGCTGGATCGAGCCGGGAACCGGCGCTTTCTCCCAATCATGATTTACCCGGAGAAGGCAGAGGTTCACATTTTGGAGGACGAGGACGCTTCCAGAGCGTATCTGTTGCAGGTATGGGCAGAAGCTATGAGCATTTACCACAGCGGCAAGTATTCCATGAAATTCAGCAAGTCCATCCAGCGTCAACTGGTGGAGGTGCAGAAAGACTTCATGCCGGAGGACACCGAAGCTGGACAGATACAGGGATTTCTGGAACACTACACCGGAAACATGGTCTGCTCAAAACAGCTGTTCAAGGAGGCGCTGGGACATACCTTTGATGAGCCGAAGCGGTGGCAGCTCCACAATATCAATGAGATCATGAACACGGTCGTGACCGGTTGGAAGCCTTTTTCCAATCCCCGGATGTTTGCCGGATATGGCAGACAAAAGGGCTGGGAACGGGACACTTCCGGCAACGAACTACCCAGCAACGAAGGTGGATTTGTAGAACTGAGTGAAGAAGAATGCCGTCAGCTGGAACTTCCGCAGGAGTGGATCGCCTGACAAGGACGGTCTGTTGCCGGGATAGTTGCCAGTTGGTTGCCGGGTTCGTTGCTGATAAATTTATGGTTTTGATATGGAAAAAGCCCGTAAATAAAGGATTTTTATTATCTATCTATGTTTCCGGCAACGAAAGCAACGAGATTTTACAAGAAAATTTGAAAAGTAAGAAATCAGGGTCAGACGATAGTTTACAGGTT
>NZ_JBWLUT010000068.1:0-2957 GCF_056504575.1 Blautia sp. CGZ-1-C1 | reverse complement strand
TGATAAAATCATCGCTCTTTGCATAATTAAAGTAGACCAGATACCCGATCATGCTGACAAAGATCAGCACAAAAAAACAGGATACCAGTGTATATTCCCGATTACCGGGTCTTCTTTTTTTCAAAATCTCCTGAGCCTTGCGCTTCTGACGCTTCCTGAGCTCTTTGCGCCGCTTCTTTTCTTCGATATCTCTCAATTTCTTCGTCCTCATCTTCTCTCAAAATATACAATCCCTGAATAATTGCCAGCATCAGCACCGTACTCGCCACAGAGCTTCCTCCGTAACTGACCAATGGAAGTGTCACACCTGTCATAGGGATGAATTTCGTTGCTCCGCCTATTGTCAGAAATACCTGAAATGCATATTCCGTACCAAGACCAAGCGCGATCAGTTTATAAAATGGCTTTTTTATCTTAAGCGCAATATTTACGATCATCAGAAAAAAATTCATACATACAAGGATCAGACAGATTGCAAAAATACACCCCAGTTCCTCACAAATGGCGCTGAATATAAAGTCATTCTTAACAACCGGTATCTTCTCAGCCAGCCCTGCCGCATAATCCCATTCCGCAAAACGTAGCTATCCGCCGGTTCCAATCGCAAACAATGACTGAACGATCTGATATCCTTCATTCTGATATACAGCCATCAGGATCTTTCCATGCTGTCACCCTCTGGCGTACATGCCCAAACAAATGATATGCAATAACTGCTCCGAACCGAACCCGCCGCCAAGGCCAAGCGCCAGATATCCTACATTCTTGGAAGCAACATAAATCATCACGAGGTATGCCGCAAAGAAGATTACCGCACTTCCCAGGTCTCTGGAAAGCACCAGGATACCAACATGAAGCCCTGCCACGATAGTAGCCTGGACTACTTTTGAAAAATCTGCACCATTTCTCAATAATGCTGCCATAAAAAATACAAATGTGATCTTAATTGCCTCTGATGGCTGAATTCCCATCAGAGAAAGCTTCGCTCCATAGCTTGTCTGTGCAAGCACAAGTACCGCCGCCAGCAGGACAATTCCGATTCCGGCATAAACCCATGTCAGGTCTTTGAGAAATTTCATTTTTCGAGATCAACTACCGGAACGACAAGTGCTGCCACATTCACACCGGTTACGATCACCAGCTGTCTGGTTGCCGTTGATACATCTAATCTGCACAGCATGATAAATCCAACGCTCAGAAGCATGCACATATTATTCAGCAGTAAAATCGATGCTTTCTTATATATAAGTCTGTACAGAATCTGGATTCCTGCAAAAAACGCCATCATCTCTACATAAAACAGAATGACCTGAAACTTACCAGTCTTCAGGTAGATGACCAGAAACGCAGTGAAGTCCATAAAAAAGATAAGCATCAGCTGCTGCCGCAGCGATTCGTTTCTCTCTTCCTCACTCTGCTGTTTCACCAGATAGAAACAGTGAAAAGTATAAATTACCATCAGGGTAAGGATCACATACTTGGATAATTCTACAATTACATTAATCATATGCCTTACTCGGCTCCTCTTTTAAAATGTCCCTTAGTATAGTCCCGCTTCGGAGGATTCTTCTCATTCAGATAAACGTCCCTGAACTCTTCATAAATCTTTACTGCATCCTGCGGTTTCTCAATTGTGAATGCAAGTCTCAGGGAAGAAACACCCCAGTCTGTCTATCTGTGATTTTTCCTTTCAGCAGACCATAAGGAATACTGTTGTAAATGATATTATAGCAGGGTATGCGGGAATTTGTATTCTCCATTTTCCATGGATTACATACACATTTGGCTGTAAATTCCTTATCATAGCGGTCCTTCATAGTCACCCACTCTTCTTTATGATTACACCCATAAACATTCTTATGCACGCATTGAGCAGAAATCATAAGCGGCAGATAGCCATAAATGAGCATTTCGCTATTCTGATTATCTCTGTGACGGATTTCTCCCTCATTTAGCTCAAGAGGCACTGTATTGCGCATAACATGCTGTCCGATCCAGAAATCAACTGCTTCGTCATTCCACGTATACATGCTGTGATCCAACACACATTTCTCTGCAAGCCCGGCTTTCTTAAGAATTGCAAAAGTTTCCAGGTTTCTTACAAGAAATCCTGTCATTCCTCTGTCCAGCCAGTTATCTATCTGGGCAAGAAGATTTTCCGGAAATTCTCCTCTCATAATGTGTGGCAGTGACAGATACATCTCCATTCCTCTGCTCACGCCTTCATCAAGACAGGCTTCCATCGCATCACCGTTAAGGTACATTCCCTGTATCCCTTCTCTTTTATATAACGCAAGAGCGGTGGATTTTTCTTCACATGATATATAAATTGGCAGCGTTTTTTGTATTTTATCCGCTTTTTTGTTTGTATGCTGACTGTTTTTTTCTACTTCTTCTCTTCTATATGATTTGAGGATTTCTTCTTCCAATGATTCCAACGCCTGTCTGCGGACTTCATTCAACATTTTCATCGGGATAAAAATGCTCTCATCCATCTGAATTTCCAGATTCTCCCACTCATATTCCGTATTTCCGAGCTTCTCCATCTGTGAGCGGATACGTTCCTCAGTCAGCGGTTGATTCTGTGCATACTGCACTTCTCCAAGGGATGCAGATCCATGAATTCCCCTGCAGGATACATCCAGTATAGCAGGACTTCCCGGGAAAAGAATTAACGTTCCCTGAATTTTTTCTTTCTTTTTTCTTAATACAGGCGTGATATCTCCAGTCTTCTTCTCATTTGTGAACGCCATCATAGATGGACCATTCTGCATCTCATAGTATCCGGTACAGGAACCGCCTCTGTTAAACAAATCCAGCAGATATTGTCTGTCTTTCTCCGCTACTTTATAATTCTCAGCACCTTTCTCAAAAAGAATGTCCAGATATTTTCTATATACAGATGTTACTCCCGCTGTATATCCCGGCTGTTTCATTCTTCCTTCTATCTTAAGGGA
>NZ_JBWLUT010000067.1:0-17314 GCF_056504575.1 Blautia sp. CGZ-1-C1 | reverse complement strand
TGGATACTGTTATCATGGGTAACCAGAGACTGTATGAGATCATGAAAGAAAAAGATGCCATCTATGCAAAAGCAGACTTCACAGATGAAGACGGTATCCGTGCCAGCGAACTGGAAGGTGAATTTGCAGAGATGAACGGATGGGAAGCAGAGTCCGATGCCGCTACTCTTCTCAACGGTCTCGGCGTCGACACCGAGTTCCACTATACCCAGATGGCAGACCTTACCGGTAGCCATGAAGGTCAAGGTACTACTTGCGCCAGGCTCTCTTCGGAAACCCGGATATCCTTCTTCTCGATGAGCCGACCAACCACCTGGACCTGCCGGCAATCGAATGGCTTGAAGAATTCCTGATCAACTTTGACAACACAGTTATCGTTGTATCCCATGACCGTTACTTCTTAAATAAGGTATGTACTCATACAGCAGATATCGACTATGGTAAGATTCAGCTCTATGCCGGAAACTACGACTTCTGGTTTGAGTCCAGCCAGCTCCTTATCAAACAGATGAAAGAAGCCAACAAGAAGAAAGAAGAAAAGATCAAAGAACTTCAGGAATTTATTTCCCGATTCAGCGCCAACGCTTCCAAGTCCAAACAGGCTACCTCCCGTAAGCGTGCCCTGGAGAAGATTCAGCTTGATGACATGCGTCCATCCAGCCGTAAATACCCATACATCGACTTCCGTCCAAACCGCGAGATCGGTAACGAAGTTCTTATGGTAGAAAATCTTTCCAAAACCATTGATGGCGTAAAGGTTCTGGATAATATTTCCTTTACACTCGGACATGACGACAAAGTTGCTTTCGTTGGTGCAAACGAGCAGGCAATCACAACTCTGTTCCGTATCCTTGTCGGAGAGATGGAACCGGATGAAGGAAATTACAAATGGGGTGTTACAACATCACAGGCATATTTCCCGAAAGACAATACAGCAGAGTTTGATAACGACCTTACAATCACAGACTGGCTGACACAGTATTCCGAGATCAAGGATGCTACTTATGTACGTGGTTTCCTCGGACGTATGCTTTTCCCTGGTGAAGACGGTATCAAACGTGTACGTGTACTTTCCGGTGGTGAGAAAGTTCGCTGTCTTCTTTCCAAGATGATGATTTCCGGCGCTAATATCCTGATTCTTGATGAGCCTACCAATCATCTGGATATGGAGAGCATCACAGCATTAAACAACGGACTGATCAAATTCCCGGGTGTTATCCTTTTCACATCCCATGACCATCAGTTTGTTCAGACAACAGCTAACCGTATCATGGAAATTCTTCCAAACGGAACAATGATTGACAAGATCACTACTTATGACGAATACCTGGCAAGTGATGAAATGGCTAAGAAACGTCATGTATTCGAGATCAATGAGGAAGATGCTTCTGATAACTAATTTTGATATTTTATAACTATTCAGCAGTCTACTATCCCGCGAGGTATTTTGGCATGAACATGCCAAAATACGAGACATCAAGTCAAAATCCCATCGCCGAAGGCGATTTTTAATGGATTTTGACTCGTAACTGTGAAGGTACTGAACAGTTACGATATTTTATATAAATAGCTTTATCTAATAATATAAAACAGACAAGGTACATTCGTCCGCCTATTTGGGCTTCATATACCTTGTCTGTTTTTTGTATACTGAATTCTCACAACATATTGTTCTATGCAGTAATCTCAGCAAGTTTTCCACCTGTCACCTTCAGAAGATCTGTCAGCGGAACTTTCAGCGTCAGACCAATGCGTCCGCCACTGACATAGATTTCCTCAAAGTTTCCTGCTGAAGCATCAAATACTACCGGGTAAGGTTTCTTCATTCCCAGCGGGCTGCAGCCGCCTCGCACATACCCTGTGATCTTTGTGATATCCTTCACATGAATCATATCCACTGTTTTCTCACCGACAGCTTTCGCAGCCGCTTTACGGTCTACTTCTTTCTCAATCGGAACTACAAATACGAAATAACTGCCGCTCTTTCCTTCCATGACTAGAGTCTTGAAAGACTGATCATAAGGTGCGCCTATCTTATCCGCACTGTGAATTCCATCAATAAATTCATCACATTCATAAGAAAATGCCTCATACTTTACTTTCTGTCTGTCCAGCATTCTCATTGCATTTGTCTTAGCCTCTTTTGACATCTTATCACGCCTGTCCTTTCTGTCCTATGTCGTATTTTTTAATTTATTTACGAATCTGAAGCATATCTTCCAAAATACGGTAATAACCATCAATCGTCACAACTGCTTCATTCTCAGAAGTCTTTGTTCCCACACACCGGATCGTCACCTTGCCATGCTGTGGAGAAAATCCTTTATATTCAATCTGTGCCGTCTTATCTGTGACCATCATCGTGTCTCTTGCATCCTTTACATAATCCAGATACTCTTCCGCTATGTTATTGACCCACGCCTGGTAACATTTTTCCGGATCCGCGTCCTTGTCCACACCCAGGAGTTTCTTCATATTCTCATCTGCAAGGATCGTGGTATCTCCTGTCACCTTGTCAATCTTCATCTGCCACAGCCCCACGCCCGAAACAGACAAGATATTATGATTCAGTTTATTCTCCACAAGTTTATGAAGCATCGTTCTTGCGCCATTGTTATCCAGATTATGAAGCAACACCTGTTCAACCAGAAATGCTGTCTTGCAAAGTAATGCCAGCCTGTCCACAACCATTTCCGGATTATCTATACTTATAAATCCCAACAGTTGCTCTTCATGCCAGATTCCACATAACAGACAACTCTGCGCATCCTGTTTAAGGAAACCTTTATACAAAGTTTCATCAATCTCCTTCAAAGACTCTCTGTCTTTGATATAGATTACTTTGTTTTTCCGGATATAATCAAGCCATGGCTGTATCTTCGCCTGAGCCGTAACCTCGAGATAGCGTTCCTTATCCATTACACCCTGATCATGATAAGTCGCAACATCTTCCCACAACTCCAGGCTCTCGTCCAAAAGGAAAAGGGATGCTCTGTCAGCCTGATAATACTTTCCTGTAAAAGTCACCAGTTTTTCCAGAATTCCGTCGTCTTTCTCACCACTCTGCACAAGTTCATACATCTGTATGATTTTCTCCGCCACATAAAGATCCTGATTCAGTTTCTGATTAAGCGGTCCATCTTTTCCGTCTACAGGCAGTGCTGTGATTAGCCTTGCCTCTCGTTGATGCCATAGAATATTCTTCTCACTGACATACATCTTTCTTCCATAAAGATCATAGAACATTTTGCTGGTAATATTTACAACATCTTCTGAATTATTCATCGCACATTCTTCACACTGTTCTGCACGTCCGGTAAAAACCTGAAAGCATTTGCATCCGAGATAATTATAAATCCCCGTAATCTTCTTTGCCTCTGCATTCATGTAGAGAATTTCAAGATTCTCTTTATCCACCACATAAATGATAGATTTCAGGCTGTCCAGAATATTCTTATATTCGATACTCTCTGTAGAAGCAGACTCCGGTGTCCGGGCAGAAACCGGATGATCATGATAACGCTTGCGAAGTTCCGTAACAAATTTATTATAAGAGCCTTCTGTAGCCAGACAGGTACTTTCAAATTCATCAGCCGACATCGGTTTTCCAAAGAAATATCCCTGTATCAGTTCCGGAGAAAGTGTATCCAGACAACGCAGTTCCTCTTCTTCCTCAACGCCCTCACAGCAGACACGAATCTGTGCTTCCTGTGTAAGTTCCAGCATATTACTGAGTAATCTGTAATTATAAGAGCTCTTATGTATCTGTCTTACAAAACACCGGTCAATCTTAACCTCATCTACCTCCAGCCCTTTCAGATAACTCAGCGAAGAATATCCTGTTCCAAAGTCATCAATAGAAATCTGCATTCCTTTTTCTTTCCAATAGTAGAACATACTGTTGAAATAATTATAGTCCTGCAGCTGCATACTCTCCGTAACTTCCAGAGTAATCGCATTTCCCGGAAGCTTTGCCTCTTTTGCTGCATTAATCACATTCTGGACAATCGATTTATCTTTCAGCTGAATATAGGAAATATTTATACTGATATTAAAATCGCCATATTTCTTACGCCAGAGTGCGCACTGTGCAAACGCCTGCCTCATTACCCATTTCCCGACAGGAATAATCAGTTCTGTCTGTTCCAGCAGCGGAATAAACACAACCGGAGACATGAAGCCACGTTGCTTTGAATGATATCGAAGCAGCGCCTCTGCTCCTTTCTGGCGATATCCATTCGATGTCACCTGCAACTGATAATATAATTCAAAGCCTTCAAAATTATTACGGATACTCTCTCTTAACTCTTTCAGGAGTTCCATTCTGGACGCATTCTCCTTATAATCATCTGAAGAAAAGAACGAAAGTCTGTTTTTTCCATTCTTCTTTGACTGCATCAGCGCGTTCTCAGCATAGCTGACAAGTGCGCTCATATCTTTCTCATTTTCATTATATGGATAGCATACTGCTCCACCTGAAAATTCGCACATGGATTCTGTCCGTTTCTGAAGACGTTCAAAGAAATCCACTGTTTCTCTCTTACTGCATCCTGCCAGATCCACGCCAAAATGATCGCCATCCATTCTGTAGACACTGCTTTTCTCATTCTTGATTTCTTCCAGAACCTCAGCAACCGTCTTTAACACCTGATTACCATAATCACGTCCCATACACTGATTGATCTCGCGGAAATCATCAATACCCAGAATGAGCATATGACCTCTTTTACCCTTGGCTATCCCCTTTTCGACATTCTCCAGCATTTTATTATAATTCATAAGTCCCGTCAGCATATCTACCTTCTCTGACAGAACCCTTCTGGACAGACATCCTATCATCAATGGCTGCTCTTTACCACCTTCATTGAGAACATTTCCCCGACAGTTAACCCAGAACTTTTTCCCATGTTTATCCACGTACCGGAAGTTTAAGTCCATCCGTTCATCCGTACCTCTTGTCACATGACGAATCGCCCGCTCAACTTTTGGCATATCATTCCTGTATACAATATCTTTGATAATCTCCAGTTTATATGCAAAAATATCATCCGGAACTCCATCTTTATACTCCTGTCCGATCAGAACAGTGAGCTGTCTGGAAAAGTATACGATATCTCGCTCCATATCCCATAAAAGAAACGTATCATTTGTAGATTCGTTCAAAAATAAAAGCATCTTATAGTAGTCCTGTGCACGATTATTCACTTTTTCTCCTGATACATTTGTCATTCTCACTTCTGCGTAGATTTTTACGATCTGTAAAGTCTACACTTGTCCCCTTCTTTCTTCACATTCGTTACAATTTTACTATTATTTTTCTCTTTCATCTATTTCATAAATGTTGCTGAGCATTCTATTCTCAGCAACTCCCGGATAACATCATCATTACTGTTCATTCCGTTCCAGAGCAACGTATTATTTTCTCTCTCTGTTACGCATCTTCTCAGAATATTCTGTTCTGTTTTCGCCTTGCGGCCGATATCCCTGCATATCAGAATTCTGTGGCATTCTCTGATCTTGTGTATTGTATTCATCCTGAGCAGCATACTCTTCATCTGAAACCGGTTTATTAATTGCAAACTGAATCAGCATTCCCAGAACTGCAAATCCCACACTCATTCCCAGTCCATACGGAATATCCTCCAGATTTCCAAGTTTTGCCAGAGAAACACCTGACATTACACCTCCGATCAGACTGGTTGCAACAATCAGAACCTCCCGGCAATATTTCACCGCCATAGAACCAAGTGCTACACCAATAAGAATACATGCAAAAAATGACGCAGAACTGGTCGGATGAAGGAAATAAATACTAAGAGCCCAGCCTATTCCTGCTGCAAGTATAAACACACCCGCCTTATAAATCAAAAATGCGATTACCGCAAACACAACACCTGTTGCCAAAGCTGCGATCAGCATCGTGGATTTCTCCTGCATTCCCATTGTATGTACAACAATAAGCGCCAGTCCCGCACCTACAAAGAAACCTCCGATCATCATCCAAAAGCGGAGCAAGCGGTATCCAAACACGCAATTCAGGATTCCAAATACAAGTATCACTGCAAAAATCGCCATCGTAAAACGATTCACAAAATCAGAATCCAGAAGATTTCCGGTTATATTCACAACCCCATTAAATACATCTGTCATATCACCCATACTTTAATCACTCCTTTTTCTCTCACTCGCATATTCTTAGTCAGTCAAACAAGTCCCCACCCACTGCTTATTGCTCTTCGCAACCTCCGCAGGGGACTTACTTGATTTGGTTAAAACATAAAATACAGCGTCTTCATATTGTCAATTATACCGTAATGATAGGAAATCTGTGATAACCCGTGTACTTCCATATAATATCTCGCAATATCCTGAATCCGATTACTATCAATCAGATCCATATACGCTTCATCAAAGGCTTCCTGGCCACTAAACTTAAACCGCACCACAGCCGCATCACTGTCAATACGCAGCTTACACAACTCATATACGCTGTCCCAGTCATAACTGTCAAAGCAAGCTCCGTTTCTCACATAGAAATTCATATCCGTAGCCGTACACGCCGGAACTGCAAACTCATCAGATGCCGTATAATTCATCTCGTACTCCTGAGGAAACGGACAAAGATAATCATAAATCGTCGTCCTATGCTCTGCCAGTACTGTGGCATCACCCTCCAGAAAGTCCGGCTGGTCACCATTTGTAGCATCTACATAATAATACTGTCCATTCAGCTGAACAATATTCCATGCATGTCCCTGATCACTGTTTGCAGCATCTCCCTCCACATAAATACATGGAACATTCAGCCGCTCCAGCAGATACTGAACCGCACCTGCATAACCTGCGCACACTGCCTGCTTTTTCCAGAAAGTTCCCGCAATGCTCTGATCATCATCAGAAACCACATAATCGGTATTGTCTATGATATACGTGTAAACCGTCATTACCTTGGTATAGTCATCTGCACCTTCTGGAATCTGCGCCAGAACTTCCTGATATGCATTCTCCATAGCCTGCGAAATCTCCTGCCGCTCATCCTCTGTATAAGTATATCCCGGAGAAAACTGGCAGTAATCCCTGCCTGTATAAGTTGTTTTATATACCTTCTCACGATTATGTACCCAGAACACCTCTGGATGATCCTTAAGCACTGCATGATACACTCTGTCTATCTCGTCATCTCCGGAAAGAGACAGGTAAAACTTCTCTTCAAAATTCCTGATACCCTCCAGAATCTCGCGATAGCCTCTCTGCTCATCCTCGTTAAGAAGTCCAAAATAATATTCCTGATGTCCTTCATCTGACTGTGTCACCTGCTGTTTTCTAAGCGTCCTTACCTCCACTGGCTCTCTCAGAGTTCTCTCTCCGGTCACACCAATACCTGCTAATAACACAATCACAAGCACAATAAGAATCAGTCGCAATGCAGAAAATCTTTTTTTGTTCATTCAATAATCCTTCTCTTGTCATTCCTCTGATATTCTTTTCCCTTATCGGGTATCAGATTATTGTTTTATTCTGTTTTTGTTCGGTTTGGTTCTGTTTCGTTAGATTTAAAATTATTTTTCCAGTCTGTTTTTCTATTATAGACCAGAACACTATTGATTGTAAACCTGTAAAATCTCTTTTTTTAATCTCTTTTTTGTTGCTCATTTTTTTATTTCACTGACCATTTTTTCAAATAAATATTGCATCTTTTTTCCTGAGGGCTACACTTAAGAATAAGTGATCTGCTGTTGACTGTGATATCCAAATGACAGCCACCTAAATGACATTGACAAGTGAACAATAACAATTGTTCCTTCTTGCAAGATAAACATTGCATCTTTTCAGCTAAAGAGATACACTAAACAATAAGTATAACTGTTCTGCATTCCATCAGATAACAGGAAGTCAGACAGACATATACAGTAGCATATTGAGGGAGGGTATTGTAATAAATGAGCATCAAAATACCTATAGAAACTTCTGCCAGACATCTGCATATCTCGCAGGAAGATTTTGAAAAATTATTCGGAGAAGGAAGCAAACCACATTTTATCAAAGAATTAAGCCAGCCCGGACAATATCTTTGCCAGGAACGAGTGACTGTCAAAGGACCGAAAGGTACTTTCGAAAACATGGCACTTCTCGGTCCTTTCCGCAGCGACACGCAGGTAGAAATGTCCCTTACAGACACCAGAAAACTGGGGATTCCAAGCGTGATACGCCAGTCCGGTGATATCGAAGGAACTCCCGGCTGTATTTTATCCGGTCCATGCGGGGATATCGAAATTCCCAGAGGTGTCATCGTAGCCAAACGCCACATCCACATGACTCCGGATGAAGCACTTGCCCTGCATATCAAAGACAACGACGAAGTCTTCGTCCTGACTAAAAGCTATGGACGCGCACTTATTTACGCAGATGTAGTAGTCAGAGTCCACAGAAATTATCACCTGGCAATGCACGTTGACACCGATGAAGCCAACGCATTCAACAGTGATACAGAACCTTACGGCGTGATCGTCAGGTTCTTTGACAGCAACTTCAACACAGATAAGTGGATAGAAGACGAACTGTCAGGAATACGCAGGTAAAATCCAATTCATCCTGCTTTTCACCAATCTGTATTCCACGTTTTTCGCCAATCTTTTCATACCCCTCTAGTATAGCGTTTTGTTGACAATCCATGTATGAAAGGGTACACTTTCATTATCAGAAATAAATGAATGGAGGGCATAGAGATGAAGATACTTCTGATCAACGGAAGCCCAAAAGGCAAAAGGAGTAATTCATTAAAGCTTGCATACAGCTTTATTAAGGGATTGGAAAACGGATGTACGAGTAATAAAGAAGAGTTATCTGTTGATGAACTGCATATAGCTTCAATGAAGATAGGTGCGTGTAAGGGATGCTTTGCATGCTGGCAGAAAACACCCGGGAGATGCTGTATAAATGATGATATGCAAACAGTCATTAAAAAACTGATTCGTGCTGATCTAATTTTATGGTCTTTTCCACTGTACTATTTTAATGTTCCTGGTATGTTAAAGAATTTGATTGATCGTCAGCTTCCTATGAGTCTTCCTTTTATGAGTTCAAGGCAGGACGGATACGGAAGCGGCAGTCATGATGCCAGATATGATATGGAAGGCAAGAGACACGTATTAATCTCTACCTGTGGCTTTTATTCTGCAGACGAAAATTATGACAGTGTATTGCGGATGTTTGACCATTTCCTTGGCAGGGGAAATTATACGACCATTTTTTGCGGTCAGGGAGAATTGTTTCGTGTAAAGGAATTGTCAGTGAGAACAAATGAATATCTTGCTGCAGTAAAATGTGCGGGCTCTGAATATTCAATGACAGGAGCAATATCAAAAGAAACAGATGCTTTACTCCATACACTTTTATATCCCAGAGATGTATTTGAAAAAATGGCAGATGCCAGCTGGGGTATTAACAAAACGACCGGAGAGAAAGAACCTGAGGATCTTATATTTACCCGGCAAATGGCCGCTCTTTACAATAAAGACGCCTATGACGGAAAAGAACGCGTACTTGAGATACATTTTACCGATTTGGATCATACGTATCAGATTCGACTTAACAAGACCGGAAGCCAGATTTTTACAGATGGAAGCCTTTCTCCAACTACTCGCATTGATACACCTTTTTCTGTATGGTCAGCTATTTCTCGTGGAGAAATTGGTGGCGCAGAGGCATTGGGGAAACAGATGTATACGGTATCCGGTGATTTCTCCTTGATGATCAATTGGGATAAATTCTTTGGAAGCACATCTACAGTCAAAAATCCTGAGAAAAAATCTCCAAACATGATTGAGAAGAAAAATCCTTCTATGATGACAATGCTTATACCATGGATTGCCTTTTGGATTGCTGTTTCTATTGCTCCTAAAGTGGGGGCTTTGATAACTCTTATCGTAGTGGCAGGTATACCGTTTATTATGAGAAATCATGAATTTGTGATCTGGGATCAACTCTCTATGATAGCCGTTGCTGTACTTTCCGCAGCAGCAAATGTAACCGGGAATGGCGATATTCCTACAAATATAGGATATCTTGTGTTTGGATTGTTCTGGCTGCTTTCATGCCTGACAAAAGAACCTTTATGCGCTGCTTATGTAAAATACAATTATGGTGGTGAAAGTGCACATCAAAACCCTCTCTTCATGAAGACAAATTATATTCTTGCAGCAGCATGGGGATTGTTATATGTACTGACAGCAGTCTGGACCTTTCTGCTCAGAAGAGCCGGGTTTGGAAATCTGCTTATCATTGTAAACAATTTAGTTCCAATCTTGATGGGATTTTTTACAATGTGGTTCGAAAAATGGTATCCCGCAAAGATGGCAAGAGGCAAGAGAAAAGAAGAAAGCTCTGTACCGTAAAAACATCATAAAGAAAAAAGCCACAGGCTGGGCGGGCTCCAGTCTGTGGCGGGGGGGGCGCCCCCGCCTGGTATCCTATAAGCCGGCTTTACACAGCTTTGCGTAAACGCCATCTTTATCCATCAGTTCCTGATGTGTTCCCTCTTCTGCAATTCCATCCTCTGTAAGGACAAGGATTCTTCTGGCATTGCGAATTGTAGAAAGTCTGTGAGCAATTACAAAAGTAGTTCTGTCCTTTGCAAGACGCTCCAGCGATTCCTGAACCACCTTCTCACTCTCATTATCCAGCGCAGATGTTGCCTCATCAAAAATCAGAATAGGCGGATTCTTCAGAAAAGCTCTGGCAATGGAAAGACGCTGTTTCTGTCCTCCAGAGAGCTTCACTCCACGCTGTCCAATATCTGTACCATAATTATCCGGCATTTCCATAATAAAATCATGAGCATTTGCCAGCTTAGCCGCCCTGATAACATCCTCGTCTGTAGCATCCGGACGTCCATAGCGAATATTTTCCATAATATTTCCGGCAAACAGATACACATCCTGCTGCACGATTCCTATGTGATCACGCAGATCCTTCAGTTTAATCTTACGGATATCTTTTCCATCCAGATAGATTGCTCCTGATGACACATCATAAAATCTGGGGATCAGACTGCAAAGAGTAGTCTTTCCGGCGCCTGAGGTACCTACAAGAGCAACATAATCACCAGACTTTACTTCCAGATTCACATTAGAAAGCACCTTCTCATTATGGTCTTCATAATGGAATGATACATTCTCAAAACGAATATCTCCATCCACATGTTCCAGAGGCACAGCATCCGGTGCATCTTCAATATCCGGTACAATGGACATCATTTCCAGGAAACGGTCATAACCGCTGTAACCATTCTGGAACTGTTCAGTGAAATTCACCAGCTTCGTAACGGGCTCAGTAAAATTATTGATATACAAAAGAAATGTCACAAGGTCTGTAGCGCTTAAATTTCCAGATGCCAGGAACACAGCACCGGAAACAAGTGCTGTTACCGTGATCAATGTAGTAAAGGCATCCATTCCTGCATGATAGCCTGCCATATAGCGGTAAGTCACACGCTTAGAATCCACGAAACGCTCATTTCCTTTACGGAACTTCTCAATCTCACGCTTCTCATTTCCAAAGGATTTTACCACCCTGATTCCGGAAAGGCTATCCTCAATCTGACTATTGATCTCACCCATGCGCACACGATTCTCTTTAAATGCACTTTTCATTTTCTTATTGTAGATCAGCGCGTAGATCAACATGATGATCACAACAGCAAAACACAGCAACGCCATCTGCGGCTTTACATTCAAGAGAATGATCAGCGCTCCGAACAGCTTGATCACGGAGATCAGAATATCCTCCGGTCCATGATGAAGAAGCTCTGTAATGTCAAAAAGGTCACTTGTAATACGGGAAAGCAGCTGTCCTACCTTCTGGTTATCGTAGAATGCAAAAGAAAGCTTCTGATAATGGCTGAAGATCTCATTTCGCATATCGTGCTCAATATAAGCACCCATCATGTGACCATAATAGGTGATAAAATAGCGGCTTCCTAGCTGCACCAGGATCAGCAGCAGCATTCCCACACCTATTTTCAGAATGATAGTCTTAGCCTCCACCGCTGATAACTCGCTTACC
Organism: Blautia sp. CGZ-1-C1; assembly: GCF_056504575.1. Classification (NCBI taxonomy): domain Bacteria; kingdom Bacillati; phylum Bacillota; class Clostridia; order Lachnospirales; family Lachnospiraceae; genus Blautia; species Blautia sp. CGZ-1-C1. The sequence goes on along the minus strand of NZ_JBWLUT010000067.1, from coordinate 5,251 downwards.
GAATTCATAATATAGCGGACCATCAATGGAATAACAAGGGTAACTGCCGCCCCTAGAAATGCAAAAAACAGATCTGCAAAAAATAATCCCCTATATGGTTTGTAATAGCCAGCAAGCATCTTCAGCTTGCCAGGCTGTTTTTTCTCTTGTTTCATGTGATTCTCCTCCGCTTTTACTGCTATATTTTTATTAGCCAGCAGCAAAAATTTTTATACAGAATTTATTATAAACCGACTGGGAGTGTTTTGTCAAAATGCTTCTGCAAATATTTTCTCCAGTAAAATCCCATTTCCTTATCTGTTTCCTTGCATTAGTGATATATCGTTACCTTGAAAGAAACCTGGAAAATGCCTTCAGCTGCGAAACAATCTTGGATAAATTAAGAACGATGAATTTCGCCGATATACAAGAGCAAGGTTTTATTCCACTTTACACACGAGACAAGCTAACCGATGCATTGCACACTGTTTGCGGCTTTGAAACGGATTATAAATTTATCACCAAAAGGCAGATGAAAAACATTCAGAAAAAAAGTAAGGGCCGGAAATAAAATACTATATTCCAAAACGACACACCAAATCGCCGAACCCCAGTAAAATCAAGAGGTACAGCGATTTTTTTGTTTCGTAACTGTCAAAGACAGGATTTTAGTGTAGCAAATGATGGCCGACGTGTCAACCAGGGAATGAAGAAAGCCACAGGCTGGGTGGGTACCAGTCTGTGGCCTTAATCGCTGCTTTTTGCTTTTTTATTTTGCAAAAGTAATTCATTACATAATCTTGCGGAACAGATCTTTCAGATCTTCTACACTTGCATCTTTTGGATTTCCTGGTGCGCATGCGTCTGCGTGTGCGGATTCTGCCAGGAACTGAAGATCTTCTTCTTTGATTGCTTCCAGTTTAGTCGGGATTCCTACATCAACAGAAAGCTTCTTAACAGCCTCGATTGCTGCTTTTCTGTACTCATCCTGAGACATTTCATCTACATCTTTGACACCCATTGCTCTGGCAATCTCACGATATTTCTCGCCTGTGCATTCCTGATTGTATTCCATAACAATCGGAAGCATCATTGCACATGCAACACCGTGTGGTGTATCATAAACAGCGCCAAGTGTATGAGCCATGGAATGAGCAATTCCAAGACCTACGTTAGAGAATCCCATACCTGCAATGTACTGGCCAAGAGCCATTCCTTCACGACCTTCTTTTGTGTTTTCAACAGCACCGCGGAGAGATTTTGAGATCAGCTCAATTGCTTTTAAATGGAACATATCTGTCATTTCCCATGCAGCTTTTGTTGTATACCCTTCGATTGCATGAGTCAGAGCATCCATACCTGTAGAAGCTGTCAGTCCTTTTGGCATAGAAGACATCATTTCAGGATCAATGATTGCGATGATCGGCATATCATGTGGGTCAACACATACGAATTTACGTTTTCTTTCTACATCTGTGATAACGTAATTGATTGTTACCTCTGCTGCTGTACCTGCTGTTGTGGGAACTGCAATAATCGGTACGCAAGGTTTCTTGGTAGGAGCTGTACCTTCCAGACTTCTTACATCTTCGAATTCAGGGTTTGCAATGATGATACCGATTGCTTTGGAAGTATCCATGGAAGAGCCGCCGCCGATTGCAATCAGATAATCTGCATCTGAATCCTTGAATGCCTGAACACCGTGCTGTACGTTCTCAATTGTAGGGTTCGGTTTGATGTCTGAATACAGTTCATATGCAAGTCCGTTTTTCTCAAGAATATCTGTAACTTTGCTTGTTACATGGAATTTTACAAGGTCAGGGTCAGAGCAAACGAAAGCTTTCTTAAAGCCATGTGCTTTTGCTTCGTTTGCGATTTCCTCGATTGCACCTGCTCCGTGATAAGATGTCTGATTTAAGTTAATTCTGTTTGCCATAATGATTTCCATTCCTTTCAGTATTTTACATTTTGATATTCTTTACAGATAAGTTTCCGCAACGCTCATCTTTGTTATTATTCTAACAATGTAAATTCAAAAAAGAAAGTTACACTTTCGCTCAAATGTAACTTTCTCACTAAGTTTGTGCAATAAATACGAAAATAATTAGGTAAAATTGTGCACTAATCTGTTATGTTTATGACAATATTTCCAGTTCTTCAAACAACTGGGAGAGTTTCCCAGGCATCCCATCAACTAAAATTTTCGCCAGTCCCTCCGGTGCACATTCCAATTCCCCCAGCACCCATTTTACAGTCATATAAATAGAACTCTGGCAGTACATTTCCAGAATACAATGTATGGTCTCATCCGGAATTTTTCCTGTTTTCTCACGGATCAGATTTTCATAGAAAGCCAGGATCAGTTCAAAATCATGCTGGCGCAGACTGTTCTGGCTGTCATATTTAAAGGCCGCTGCAAAGAAAATGTGCTCTTCCTGAATATATGTAAACTTCTTTACCAGTGCATCATAAACTGTTTTTCCCATTCCCATATGCTTAAAGGATTTTGCCAGAAGTTTATCAAAATACCAGTTGATCAGATCAAATTTATCCATGAAATTCCGGTAAAAAGTCTGCCTGGTAAGGACACAGTTTTCTGTAATCTGTTTTACCGTAATGTTGTCTACAGTTGTTGTCTTCATACATTCTTTCATCGACTGCGCAAGACGATATTTTGTTTTTTCCCCTTTAACATTTTCTGCTGTCAGTTCCATAGGTTTTCCTTTCACAGGTAATTTTGTTTATTATAGTCTTTTGTATTTTGTCACAGTCAATGCCAGGCATACAAGCACCACTACAAACCGTGCTATTTTCCAACAATATAAATATGTATTATTATACCACTTGCTCATCATACAGTACAATAATAATATTTTCATTTCATACCCCCTCTGGTTCTGTTGACAATCCACATATGAAAGGGTACACTTTCATTATCAGAAAATAAAGGAATGGAGGGCATAGAGATGAAGATACTTTGGATTGTTCTGGCTGCTTTCATGCCTGACAAAAGAACCTTTATGCGCTGCTTATGTAAAATACAATTATGGTGGTGAAAGTGCATATCAAAACCCTCTCTTCATGAAGACAAATTATATTCTTGCAGCGGCATGGGGATTGTTATATGTACTGACAGCAGTCTGGACCTTTCTGCTCAGAAAAGCCGGGTTTGGAAATCTGCTTATCATTGTAAACAATTTAATTCCAATCTTGATGGGATTTTTTACAATGTGGTTTGCGACAGGGGATGCGACCCCGCCAGGCCGACACTCCCGATTTCAGGCTGCGGCTGTCTATGATGGCATGATAAAAACGGATTCTCTGTGGAAATGCGGCAATATACTTTGCTTTATCATTCTTATCCGGCTCCAGGTCATAGATAGATACATCCTCTGACGCATCTATCTCAGCGCTGTCATCACTTTCTACATAAACATCCAGCCGGGCTCCCCTCAGATCCGTATTCAATCCCCCATAGGATTTCTGTGCGATCACTTTCAGATTCCGAAACTCCTTGTTAAACAATAGTTTCAGGATCTTTCGTGTAAACCTCTCTCCCATTTCAGGATATGTCATCATGGCATTGAAGAGAAAATCATCCAGCAGGTTTAACTCTTCCAGTTTTTTTCTTTCATTCTGCATCTGCATGCTCCTTTCCTTATGATGGAGGAAACAGCATCGTTTCTGCAGAATTTATATGTGCCGTTGTACTGTTTCCACCATATTTATTTTCGCTTCATATGTGGAATCAGATTAACCGAACGGCCTTAGAACTTTCCCAGATATGTAATTTCAGTGTAGCAAATGATGGCCGGCGTGTCAACCAGGGAATGAAGAAAGCCACAGGCTGGATGGGTGCCAGTCTGTGACTCAGTTAGATTTTATACTTTCTTTAGAGAACTTTTAAGACAAATTTCGTTTCTTTATTTTCCCGACAGGGGGTGCAACCCCAACCGGCTCGACTTACCCAGTTAAAACAGCAGACAGATATAAAAAGGTTCCGCAGTAACATTCGGTTAATGATACTGCGGAACCAATTTTAATACGTTTCAGCCATCCATTCTTTAATTGTTTTTTCCGTTTCACCAAGGATTCTTGCTATTCTCTCTACGGATTCACCTTCCTGCGCAAGCGAAATGGCTATGCTTTTTGCCTTTCTTAATTCACCCTGCTTTTCATAAATTGCCTGCAGTTTCTGTTCTTCTTCCTCTTTGTCATACTCAAATATACTCATGGCAATAACCTCCGCGCGGTTGACCCTGAGAAAATCCGCCAGAATTCCTTTCTCGAATACATTCATCCACTGCTTCTTTTACAGCAACATCCAGACTCATAGTCTCCGCATTTTTACGTACTTTTTCTACATATTGCGCATATTCTCCAAGAATCCTGCACTGCTCCATCAATTTCCTGTTGCAGTCGCTGTTGATATTGATCGTAACTACCTTTAACTCCCAGATTAGGATCTCCCTGCTGATTTTCATAAGATTCTGACAGACAGTTCGTCCATCTGTCCGGCATTTTCCGCTTTCCATTATAGAATACAATAAAATTCGGTGCCGGTAATTTCAGCAATATGGATGAATACAGGGATTTCCTGTCCACTAATTTCTGATATTCACCGGATATATAAAATAAATCCCTCAATGGCATATTGGGATTGTAGGTTGACTGGTGTTCATACAGAAAAAGATTCGTATCAATGATAAACGCCAGATCATTCTTCATTCCCATATAGATTGCATTTTCCAGTGTAACAATCTCCAGCTTCGTTTCATCTGTATACGCTGTTCCATTGATCGCATTATACAGAGAAAGTAGGTTTCTTCTGTCAGAAAACAGTTTTCGGAATACTGTATCCTTGTAATTACGGTTTGTAGTGACTTTTTTGTTCTTTCTTTTTGCCATAGACAATACCTCCTGTGTCAGCAGGAGCGTAAGAACATACTGCTCTTTTTCAAATTGTTCAGAACTCCTGCTTTTCTAATTTAATTGGAATTAAAAGCATGGATTTCTGAAATGAATTTAGAATATAAGACGGCAAAATGCCCTGAAACTTAAGAGAAATATGCTTTGGTTTTATACTAGCATGCTTCTCTGATAGGTTCAAGGCATTTTTTAAAAATTGTCAGATGCCCAAAGCCCCGGACCGGGGTAGCTGTGCTGTACCAGTCTGATGCTTTCAGAAATTAGGGTTATAAAGTTTTTACATCAATCCAGATCAAAAAGCTGGCGTTGACAGATGTTTATTTGCGCAACGGATTGTGCTTCT
>NZ_JBWLUT010000066.1:0-14744 GCF_056504575.1 Blautia sp. CGZ-1-C1 | reverse complement strand
TCGTCAACTGTTTACTAAAAATCAGTTTCATCAAGCAATGGAACACGCCAAAGTAAACAATTTAAGTACCATTACTTATGAGCAAGTATTGTCTATTTTTAATAGTTATCTATTATTTAACGGGAGGAAATAATTCTATGAGTCGCTTTTTTAAATTTGGAAAGTTACACGTTACTAAAGGGAATGGAGATAAATTATTAGATATACTACTGACAGCTTCCAAGAAGCTAAAGAGGTCCTAGCGCGACGGGGAATTTGTATCGATAAGGGGTACAAATTCCCACTAAGCGCTCGGGACCCCTTGTAGGAAAATGTCCTAAGTGTGGCAACAATATTGTATTAAAAAAATCGTTTTATGGTTGTTCAAATTATCCTGAATGTAAGTTTACTTTAGCTGAACATTTTAGAAAGAAAAAACTAACCAAAACGAATGTAAAAGAATTACTGGAGGGAAAAGAAACCCTGGTAAAAGGAATCAAAAACAAAGAGAAAAAGCCCTACAATGCCGTTGTAAAAATTGGGGAAAAGGGATATATTGATTTTATCTCTTTTTCAAAAATCGAGTAGGAGGGAAATTTAACTAAATTTCCCGACCTCTCACACCACCGTGCGTACCGTTCGGTACACGGCGGTTCAATCAACTTAACAAGTAACACACCTTTCGGTGTAGTAATCTAACATTGAGACTAATCCAAATGAGGTTAGTCTCTTTGTACTTATAGCCTTTTGTATCCATCCATTGTGGGCAAGTCTTGCATATCTGTCTCCGCAATACGCTATTTTAAATGCTGCCCATCTTGGTACATCAAGCTTCATAAGGTTCTTTGCTCTGTTTTGCGGAGTTTTCCAATGTTTCCAAATGCACATACGAAGTCTGTATCTGATGTTACCATCTAATTTTCGACAAAGTGTTTTCATACTACCTATTTTGAAGTAGTTTATCCAACCTCTTATGAGCTGATTAAGTTTCTCCACTTTATAGCTGTTGCTAACACCCCAGCTACGACAGGTGAGTTCTTTCATTCTCTTCTTAAACTTCGCTACTGATTTCGCATGTGGTTTTGCCTTAAACTGATGTGCTCTTGTGTCAAAGTAGAACCCAAACCCAAGGTATTTAAGTCCGCTTGGTCTGTCTACTTTACTTTTTGTCATGTTGACCTTGAGACCTAGATTCTCTTCAATAAATCGAGATATATTTCTCATTACCCGATTTGCAGACATTTCACTTCCAACCATGATAATACAGTCATCTGCATATCGCACAAAGTTAAGCCCTCGCTTTTCCATTTCCCTATCAAGTTCATTGAGCATGATGTTTGCTAATAACGGCGAAAGATTTCCTCCTTGCGGTGTTCCCACAATAGAATCCTCATATTCATCGTCAATCATGATTCCGCTGACAAGATATTTCCTTATGATAGAGATAACATCTCCATCTTTTATAGTTCTGCCTATGATAGTCATAAGCTTGTCATGGTTTACCGTGTCAAAGAACTTTTCCAAGTCAATGTCTACAATCCAATCGTTACCATCATTCATCATGTCAAGTGCTGTTAGGATTGCTTGCTGTGCACATCTATTCGGTCTGAATCCGTAACTATGTTCATGGAATTGTTCCTCGTAGATTGGTGTTAATACCTGTGCAATGGCTTGCTGTATGAATCTGTCTGTTACTGTTGGTACTCCTAGGTTTCTGACACCGCCATCAGGCTTTGGTATCTCCACTCTTCGTACTGGTTGAGGTTTATACTTTCTTGTTCTCAACTGTTCCTTAATGATTTCGCCGTTCTTTTCAAGATGTTCTTTGAGTTCCGTGTACTTCATTCCGTCCACTCCCTCTGCACCTTTATTTCGTACGACTTGCAGATATGCTCTGTTGAGATTATCTCTAGATAAAATCTGCTCCATTAGACTACTTGTGTCCATGCGTTCTTTCCTTTCCGTCTCGCTTGATTTGACCATCTTTTACCCGATTGGTTACGGCAGATGTTGCCATTTCTGCAATACGAGACATACTCAAACTTATTGATTGTTCGCCCCTTCGCTCCATTTCCATTACAGAAACTTCTTCACTACTATTGGCTCGGCTGACTTCTCACAGTTCGTTGTTACTAGGCTAATGGAACCTCTGTGAGACCTCCACGCTTAAGGTGCACGCTCTTTCTCTCCATATATCCGCCACATTTACTCTGCTACTACAAAGGTGATAGTTATTAGACTTCGTTGCTTTTAGCCAACTTATCTCTCATAGCCTAGCCTTATATGTGATTTCTGTCCGTCGGACCAGAGATTTGCTTACAGCTTCCTTCAGATTCCATCTCACGATGGACACCCTTGCTGTTCAGCTATACACTTCCCACTATCTGGGCGTGTTCGGGACTTTCACCCGTTAGAGCGCGCCCGTGGCGCGCAAACTAAACATAAAAGCCCTTTAAAGAGGGCTTTTATATATTAATCACAAATCACTTGTGATTTGTGATTCTTAATGATACAATATTACTATGTTTTAGCTTTAAAGGCTCGTACAGACTATATGTTTTGTGCGGGCTTTTTTCATACCCGAAAAAATTTAAAAAATTTTTCAAAAGAGGTCATTAAATCACACCTAGCTGTCCTTATATGGTGCGGAAAGAGGGATAAACACTTTTCAAATCATAAAGGAAAGGAGGTGAGATTGATGAAACCGTCTGACTTCCAGAAAACAGTTCAATGTCGTTTTGAAAGTTGTTTAAAGAAAGTTGTCCGTAGTGTCGTGAAAGATTATTACAAGGAATTAAACCGTCGTAAGAATAAAGAAATATCTTTCAGCGAATTGCCAGATGTCCTTGTTGATAAAATGGCTGTTTGGGACGACTACGAAACAGATTATACAATCTTTTCAGTATGTGGCATTGATATTCGTGTCCTTGATGATGAATTGGCAGAAGCCTTGAAGAAACTTCCAGAAAGAAAACGCAATACTCTGTTGATGTATTACTTCTTGGAAATGACAGAAAGTGAAATTGCCAACTTGCAGAAAATCACGCAAAGCGGTGTATTTAGAAACCGACATCACGCTTTGGAAACTATGAAAAAAATACTCAAGGAGGAACATTAGAAAATGAAACAGTTATTTAAGAAACCGTCTTATTACTTGATTTCATCAGCTATGGACGGAAACGAAAAAGCGATTGAAAAATTACTGGCATTTTATGACCCTTACATATCAAAGTGCTGTTTGCGTTCACTTTATGATGAATACGGCAATGTTTATATCGTTGTAGATATGGAATTAAAAGGACGTATCAGAGAAGCACTTATCAAAATGATTTTAGGTTTTGATATTGAAGATATGGACTTAGAACCAGAAGAATAAGCAGTTTTTAGCGGAGCATGATTTAATATCCCCCTCTTTCCTGCTCTGCCACCTGCTTTTATATGAAAGCAACACGCTTTCACCACAGCTCTTTGACAACTGAATAAAGCAGACAGATACGTTTGTGAGATGGCGAGCCACGGGGACTGTACGCCACGACCTTTTCAAAAGAAAGCGAGCGACCCACGCAGTGATCCGAGAGCGACTGTTGGAAAAGTTGTTTTGCCACGACCTATCCTCACAGAATAATGATACGTCCGCATGGTGCGGTTCTGCCCACAAGAATGGGAATAGTTGAGATACTAATGGAGCTTTCCAAAGCCGTCTGCCTGCTTGTAAAAAACGACACACAGTAAAGGGGGGTGCATAGATTATGAACAATACTGATGTGCCTATTTGGGAAAAATATACGCTGACGGTTGAAGAAGCGTCCAAATACTTCCGCATTGGCGAAAAGAAATTGCGTAAATTAGCCGAAGAAAATCTTGACGCTGGCTGGGTTATCGTGAACGGCAACCGTATTCAGATTAAGCGAAAACAATTTGAAAAAATCATAGATACATTGGACGAAATCTAATGTCATTGAGCCGTAGATATGGTATAATAAATATAGCGTATCACGGCTCGTTCCATGACGGAAAGGAGCTTTACACTATGTCTAATGTAAAACGAAAAGACAGTAAAAATCGCAATTTGCGTAATGGAGAGAGCCAGCGAAAAGACGGAAGATACGTTTATAAATATACCGATATATACGGAAAGCCACAATTTATCTATTCTTGGAAACTTGTACCGACAGACAAGACACCTGCTGGAAAGCGTGATGATATATCGTTGAGGGAAAAAGAAACACAGATTAAAAAAGACCTTAACGACGGTATCGATACAGCAGGCGGTAAAATGACAGTCTGCCAGCTCTACGACAAGAAGAACAGCCAAAGAAAGAACATCAAGAGGGCTACTGAAAAAGGACGACAGTATCTTATGAACGCTCTGAAAAATGACCCATTGGGTATGAGGGCGATTGATACTGTTAAGCAGTCGGACGCTAAAGAATGGGCTATCAGAATGAGCGAAAAAGGATACGCCTATAAAACGATTGATAACTACAAGCGTTCCTTGAAAGCGTCATTTTACATGGCGATACAAGACGACTGTATCAGAAAGAACCCGTTTGAATTTAAGCTAAGTGATGTTCTGGAAGATGATACGGAGCAGAAAGTTATCCTTACACCAGAGCAGGAAGAACGCCTGCTTGCCTTTATGGAAAAGGATAAGATTTACAGCAAGTATTATGATGAGGTTGTGCTTCTGCTGGAAACGGGACTTCGTATTTCTGAATTTTGCGGACTAACGACGCATATTGATATGCAGAACAGAATACTCAATATAGACCACCAGTTATTGAAAGACAGCGAAATCGGCTACTATATTGAAACGCCAAAGACCAAAAACGGAAAACGAGAACTTCCATTGACAGAACGGGCTTATCAAGCAATCCAAAGAATACTAAAGAACAGAGGAAAGGCACAACCGTTGATTGTAGGTGGTTATAGCAATTTCCTATTCTTGAACCGTGAGGGCTTACCTAAAGTTGCAGGAAACTATGAGGGCATGGTGCGAGGACTAATTAAGAAGTATAACAAGTATCACACGGACAAGTTACCGAACATCACACCACATTCATTCCGACATACTTACTGTACGAATATGGCAAACAGAGGAATGAACCCAAACACCCTGCAATATCTTATGGGACACGCTAACATAACCATGACACTTGGCTATTATGCACACGGTACATTTCAATCTGCAAAAGCAGAACTGGAAAGACTGGCTTGTTAATATCGGAGCTTATATTTACTACTCATTTACTACTTTTGGTTGCATTTTCATGCTGGTAAATGCCAGCTTATGCAAGGTATCTTCCAAAAAGAAAATACCGATAAAGCCCTAAAATACGGGATATATCGGCATTTACCAACTTATGAAAAGATAATCAGAAATTTAGTAAGTTTTTGTGATAAAATAACAGTCAGATATATGATACAGACAGGAGACAAAAGGGTATGAAATTAGATGTTTTGGGATTGTTGGGAGCGTGTTCCTATGCATTGGACTGTGTGGAAGCAGAGTTAGTGCATGTAACATATAAGCATGCGAAGCGTGTTGCATATATGAGTGTCTGCATGGCAGAACAGATGGGAATTCAGGGGAAGAGTCTGCAGGATCTGACAGCCGTTGCGTTGTTACATGATAATGCACTGACTCAATATATTCAGGAAGAATTACACAATGATATTGCAAGTGCAATAGGTTCGGCGATTCCACTGGAGCTGGGAATTCACTGTGCGGAAGGTGAGAAGAACATGAAAGACATTCCATCCCATACGGATATAAAGAATGTCATTTTGTATCATCATGAGAATGCAGATGGAAGTGGACCTTTTGGAAAAAAATGGACAGAAGTACCGGTTTTTGCACGAATTATCCATCTATGTGATCTGCTTGACCAGGTCTGCTGCAGTGATTCTTTTGATTCAGACACCTGGCAGAAGGTAGAAGCATTTCTTCAGGAAATCACAGGTTCTATAGCGGATGAAGAATGTATAGAAGCATTTAGACATGCTTTTTCTGAACAACATTTTCTGTCACTTGGAGAAAAAGATGTGGAGACTCGTTTATGGAACAGAGTGCCGCGTACAAAACAAGATCTTAGCTTTGAACAGATTAAAGCACTGGCGAAATTTTTCGCACGCATCGTAGACTATAAATCACCATTTACGAGTACACACTCCATAGGTGTGGCGGCAGATGCTGAGAAATTATCCAGATTTATGGGATTTGATGAGGAGACAATGCAGAAAATGTATCTTGCAGGAGCGCTGCATGACATTGGAAAGGTTGCCATAGGTAACAAAATTCTGGAGAAGCCGGGAAGACTGACGGATGATGAGTTTGCAGTTATGAAACACCATGCAGCATATACTTATTATATTCTGTCAGAAATCGATGATTTTGAAGAGATACGTGACTGGGCTGCCTTTCACCATGAAAGACTGGACGGGACAGGCTATCCATTTGGAAAAACAGCTGCTGAATTAAACACACAGGAACGCATCATGGCGTGTGTCGATATTTATCAGGCACTGACAGAAAGCCGCCCGTATAAACAGGGAATGCCACATGAAAAAGCTTACGGTATTTTAAATGATATGGTAGAAAAAGGATGGCTTGATGGAGAAATCGCTTCACAGGTTGATGCTTGTTTTGATCAGAAAATGACAGACATAATTCATGAGGAGAAACAGCTTGGAGAATAAAAAATTATTCCAGATTGGTGATGTGGCAAAAATGTTTCATATCAGTGTTGGCAGCCTGCGGCGTTATGAACAGGCAGGTCTGTTGAAACCAGAATACACAGATCCGGAAACAGGCTATCGCTATTATAGTGCACGTCAGTTTGAGGTTTTAAATACGATTCGTTACTTGCGCGTTTTGGATATGCCATTGGGTCAGATTGGAGAGTTTTTGGGAAACAGAGACATCGACGTGATAGAAGCTAAGTTGTTAAATCAGAAAAAACTGATAGAAAAGAAACGGCGGGAGTTGGAAACAATCGAACGCAAGATATAAAAGCAGCATATCCTACAATCGGAAAAGAAACTGTATATAGAAATCTTGATATATTGGTAGATGAGGGTTCGTTAAGGAAGGTTGAAGTTCCGGATGGAGCGAATAGGTTCGATTTTTCATTGAAAAATCATTACCATGTCAGGTGTACAAAATGCGGTGAAGTTTCAGATGTGGATATGGATGAAATACCGGATTTGCTGGAAAGAATTCATAACACTCATGGAATCGAATTTTTGGATTATGATATTTCATTTAAAGGTATTTGCCCAAAATGCAGGGAGAAGGTAAAGAAGGAAAAAAATGGATAGGAAAGCAATGTATAAGTTGAGTTATGGATTGTTTGTACTGACTGCCAGGGAAGATGAAAAAGACAATGGATGTATTATTAATACAGCCATTCAGGCAGCTTCAGAACCGAACCAGTTAAGTATCTGCGTCAACAAAGCAAATTACACGCATGACATGATTCAGAGAACTGGAAAATTCACAGTATCAGTCTTAAGTCAGAAGGCACGGTTTGAATTGTTTAAACATTTTGGCTTCCAATCAGGAAGGGATACCAATAAATTTGAAGCATTTGAAAAGTGTGCTAGGGGTACAAATGGTATTTATTATATTACAGAAGGTACAAATGCATACATTTCTGTAACAGTTAATAAAACGGAGGATTTAGGATCACATACAATGTTTATCGGTGAGATAACAGATATGGAAGTTTTAAGTAATGTTCCTTCTGTCACATATGATTATTACCAGAATAATATTAAACCTAAGCCACAGGCAGTCGGAAAAACCGAGGATGGGAAGACAATATGGCGTTGCAGAATTTGTGGATATGAATATGTAGGAGAAGAATTACCGGATGATTTTATATGTCCTTTATGTAAGCACCCAGCATCAGATTTTGAAAAAATAGTAAAGAAAACGGAGGAAAAAGAAATGGCAGCAAACAAATACGTAGGAACACAGACTGAGAAAAATTTACAGGAGGCATTCGCAGGGGAATCGCAGGCAAGAAATAAGTATACCTATTTTGCTTCTGTAGCGAAAAAGGAAGGCTACGAGCAGATGTCAGCATTGTTTTTAAAAACCGCAGATAATGAGAAAGAACATGCAAAGATGTGGTTCAAGGAATTAGCAGGAATTGGTGATACAAAGGAAAACCTGGCGGCAGCGGCAGAAGGCGAAAATTATGAGTGGACAGATATGTATGAAGGTTTTGCTAAAACAGCTGAGGAAGAAGGTTTTCCTGAACTTGCAGCAAAATTCAGAGCTGTAGGAGAGATTGAGAAGCATCACGAGGAGAGATATCGTGCACTTCTTAAGAATATTGAAACTGCTAAAGTTTTTGAAAAGAGTGAAGTTAAAGTATGGGAATGCCGTAACTGCGGGCATATTGTAGTGGGAACAAAAGCACCGGAAGTATGCCCGGTATGCAATCACCCGCAGAGCTATTTTGAAGTACATGCAGAAAACTATTAATGTGAATTGCAGATATGAATATGGGTATGTCTGTTATACGATACAATGAGGGGCGGAAATGAACAAACTGAAAACATTATCCGGAGCACAATTAAAGTATATCGCATTTACAACTATGCTCATAGATCATGTAAATAAGGCTCTGATTTATCCTAATTTGAATGGAGGAATATTGCTTGTGATAAGTGATATTTTTGACATATTAGGAAGAATAGCTTTCCCGATCTTTATATTTTTATTGATAGAAGGTTATTTCAGAACGACAAACAGGTGGAAATATTTAGGTATGCTTCTTTTGTTTGGAATAATCTCAGAAATTCCATATGACATGTTTACAACGGCATCCTATTTTGAGCCAAATGGAAACAATATTATGTTCACATTGGCTTTGGTACTCGTTATCATTTGGATCATAGGTACATTAAAAGAAAAAATGGGAGTACGTTGGCGTATATTATGGTATTTCATTTCCGATGTAATCGTGGGAGCCGGATGCCTGAGTGCGATGATATTGGGATTGGATTATGAGTATCATGCAGTCTTAATTGGGTATTTTTTATATATTTTTCATAAAAAACCTGTTTGGGCAATTCCATTTTGCTTTTTGGCTATGTATAAAGAACCGTGGGCGTTATTGGGATTTGGATTAACCCTTACATATAATGGAGAACGGGGAAGGCAGAATAAGATTGTAAATTATTTTTTTTATCCAGTACATCTCTTTGTTCTGGGTATGATAAAAATGTATTTTGGATTTTAATAATACTTAAGAAAATCAGAATTAGGAGGATTAACTAATGAAATACATATGTGATGTTTGCGGATGGGAGTATGATGAAGAGGAAGGATATCCAGAAGGTGGTATCGCACCGGGAACAAAATGGGAAGATGTTCCGGAAGATTTTGAATGTCCGTTATGTTCCGTAGGAAAAGATCAGTTCTCAGAAGTATAATAAATAACAATGAAAAGGAAGGACGTCAAGTATGTGATATAACGGATGACCTTCTTTTTTTACAGAATAAAAAATGCACAAATTGTAGGGAGATGAATACTATGAGAGGTCTTAGCCGAAAATTATATCTTGATCTTTCTGTTCCAACCGAAGAGGACCAGCGTTCAGACCAGCAGCGCATTCTGGAAGCTTTATCCGCGGAGGGCGTGAAAGAGGAGGTTCATATTCCGGTTCGCATGTTGAGACAACTATATCCATTACTTGATCGTGCAGGTTGGAAAATAACCGTTTCGCTTTCCTGGAATGGAGAAAAATGGGAGCTGGTTGATATAGAAAGCGGAGATACAGCCAGACAGCATTATGGGCTGGCTGTGGATCTTGGAAGTACAACGGTAGTGGTGAGACTTTTAGATTGTAATAGTGGTGAGATATTGGGAGAAGAGAGCTGCTTTAATAAACAGATTCAGTGGGGAACCGATATTTTATCACGTATTTTTTTCTGCAAAGATGACAGGAAAAAACTGGAAGAGATACGGCTTGCTACAGTTGAGTCTATTATAGAGTGCATGGATAAGCTGGATGTAAAGCATCCGGTGTCACGAAAATGTCTGTCTATGGTAGTAGCAGGCAATACCACCATGATCCACTTTCTTTTGGGAATAGATGCTTTCTGTGTCTTTTATACGCCACATGCTGTTCATGCAGACCGTCCGGGATTCCAGCCGGCAAAAGATCTGGACATTCCGCTGAATGGTTATGTATATTGTTATCCGGCGAAGTCTAATTATCTGGGTGGTGACATCATCAGTGGAATGATTGAAACGGAATTATATAAAAAGGATGGAATCAGTGTTTTCTTTGACATTGGAACCAACGGTGAACTTGTGATAGGAAATAAAGATTTTCTTCTTTGCGGCGCCGGTGCGGCGGGGCCTGCATTGGAAGGCGGTGTAGTACATACCGGGATGAGGGCAGATGCCGGAGCAGTGGACAGCGTGAGGATAAGAGGTGGAAAAATCCATGTTCATGTAATTGGTAACTCTTCAGGAAAAATTAGCCCTAAGGGTATCTGCGGTTCCGGTATTGTCGATCTGATTGCGGAACTTTTTTTAGAAGGCTGGATAGATATTCGTGGTAAGTTTTCTCCTGAAAAAACGAATCTTATTCAGAAACGAGAAGGTCAGCTTTGCATAGAATATGCTCCGGGTCTGTATTTTTATCAGAAAGATATCGACGAATTTATTCTTACCAAAGCCGCAGCACATATAATGGTTGAGATCATGCTCCGGGAATCTGGACTTGAACTGAATCAGGCAGATCGATTTTATGCAGCCGGCTCTTTTGGAAAATATGTATCTGTGGAATCAGCCATTACCATTGGGATGTATCCTGACATGGAACGGGAGAAGATGATCAATGCTGGAAATTCTTCGCTGGAAGGAGCACAGAAGCTTTTGCTGAACAAAGAACTTCTTGCAGATATTGATCAGATACTGGAAGAAATGACTTATATACAATTTGCGGAAGTGGATGATTTTCTGGAACAGATGGTAGCTGCCCAGGCCTTACCTCACACAGATTATAAAAAATATCCAACGGTCATGGAAAAATTAAAGAAAAGACAAAACATATGCTTTTATTGATCCGAGGCTGAGAAATCTGTCATGGTAAGCATATTCCAGATTTCTCAGAAAACAGAACAAAGGAGGAGACAAGATCAAAAATGAAATTTGATGTGCTGGGGTTATTAGCAGCCTGCTCATATGCATTGGACTGTGTAGAGGCAGAAGCTGATTAAAGTAACAAACAATCATTCTAAACGTGTGGCACATATGGCGGTTTGTACTGCTGAAAAAATGGGTATACAGGGTCAAAGCCTGCAGGATCTGGCAGAGTGTGCATTGCTGCACGACAATGCAGTGGCACAATATATTCAGGAAGAGCTTCAAAATGACTCTTTACGTAACGGGGTGATGAAGCTGGGAAGGCATTGTACCATAGGAGAAAAATTCTGAAAAATATACCGTTTCATAATGATGTATCTAATGTCATACTGTACCCCCCCCATGAAAACGCTGATGGAAGTGAACCTTTTGGAAAACAATGGAATGAAAAGAAGCTGTTGCGAAACAAAAGAAGCAGCAGAAGCGAGCAAAACGGAAAAAAGAAGCAAGGGATAATCTGACCAAAGAAGAAATCTTGCAAGATGACCGATTTTTCTTTATTGCCGGTTATACCTCCGGAGGTGCACCGTATGGTGTCACCTGGGAGGAAATGGGTCTGAAACCTTGGGAAGATTTGGAAGAAAATGAGTGATTTGCTAGTGTACTCTTATTTATCTCTTGTGACAGAAACAGGTTCCCTTTTTGTCGGAAGTAAGTCTGAACTGATCTCTGGAGCATTGAGTAGCGCAGTGAAATTCTGCTGAATGATATCCAGTGTATTCTGCTTTTTCTGCAATTCCTGTTTTTCCCGGAGGGTAGCAGCCTGTTCAGATTCAAGATTTTCAATTTGCTTCTGGATTTTATTAGAGCTTGGGATTTTGGTAACACCGAGATCCTGAAGCTCTTTTTTTAGTGAATCGTGGAGCTGGTATTCTGCCTGATGCTTGGTACGGTAAGCTTTTGGATTTTTAGCAGATTTGCAATTTTCCTGGCAGATGCGATTACTGATCCGGCAGATTTTATGGTAGCTCCGCTTATTGGAAACATACTTGTGATGATCAACAAAACTTGCTGCATTAAAGATGATGTGGTTATGAATATGATTTTTATCAACATGGGTGCTGATCACGTATTCATATTTTCCTTTCAGTACTTCGTCTGCAAATTGTTGCCCTAAGCGATGGGCATTTTCGGCATCAACTTCACCAGGTTTAAATGACTGGATCAGATGAAATGCCAGGTTATCGCCTTTGTCCATTCCATTCTTTTTTGCCATTTCTCTTGTCATAGAAAATTCAAGATCTGCAGTTTCTGGGGAACAGCCAAAACTGGAAACTAACAGTTTTTCATCTGTTTTATCTGGATTCGTGATGTAGTCCAGAGCTTTCTTGTCTGTTACTTTAATGGGGAAGATCTTAAGATACGCCATAATTCTTTCATCATCTCTTTCAATTCTTTCATTTCTTCCGGATACAGATCTCCGGTGCTGTTTACTTTTTCGCAATCTGGTTGATATTTACGCCAATCTTGTGCATTTCCTCATACTGTTTCTTCAGTGGAGTGGTATCGGTGTTGACGATGTAACCGTCGATTGCCATTTTCCGCAGATAAGCTCCCATGTTTTTGGTCTTTGATTCTATCATCTTCCTGCGGATCAGCTTCCGCTCTTCATCTGTGACATAAAAATGGATTTCTTTGTTTCGTTTTCTTTCAGCCATTGGTAATTTCTCCTTTCTGAGAGGGCAGTAGCATCGCTGCTTTCAGCGTTTTTCAATTTAGGGCAGGGTACCCTAAATTGGGATTTCCCGGAAGTGTATCCTCACTTCCTGTCCTTGCTGTTTTACTCCTCTATTAGTTAAAGTCAGGAGAATCGGGAAAATGCAAAAGAATTTGACAGGTAGTATAGGGAACAAAAATGTGGTATGATTATGGACAGGATATTAGAAGAATCAGGAGTTGAATGAGTTGTGAAGAAAGAAGAAATATTTGAATATGTGCAGAAACAGTATGGCACACTTCCGGAATATCTATGGAGTAAACTACCGGACAGTGCAGTACTCCGACATAAAAATGGAAAATGGTATGCAGTGATCATGACGGTTGAAAAATCGAAACTGGGATTAGATGGAAAAGAGCCGGTTGATATCATGGACGTAAAGTGTGATCCGGATATGACAAATATGATTATTCAAACTTATGGATTTTTACCTGGATACCATATGAACAAGCAGCACTGGATCACGATTTTACTGGATGGTTCAGTCAGTGAAGCAAAGGTACTGGACTTTTTAGATATGAGTTATGATCTGATTGACGGAGCAGGCAGAAAAGAAGAAAATGTAAGTGGATTACAGTGATTTTTGAACAAAAGGAAAACCGGGGATTTTACTCCTCGGTTTTCTGGCTGTTGTGCTTCAGTCTTCAATTTGAAAAATATCTTCTACAGGCACTTTCAGGTAATGTGCCAGCCGGATTGCAATCTCAAGAGAGGGATTACGTTCTCCACGTTCGATGCGGCCTATAGTCTGGCTGCAGGAACCTATGGCTTCAGCCAAATCTGCTTGAATGAGATTCCGTTCTTCACGAATATCTTTTAGTGTATTATTGATTGCCATTCAATCACTTCCTTTGCTTATTGTTATCAGCAGGATCATGAACCTGCTGTTGAAATCTAATGAAATCCCGGAATTTCTGCACCTTTGCATTTCCCGATTACTTTTCCAAATATCTTAAAAGAGTCAGATTCCAAAACCTGGATAGGACGATATTTTTGATTTAAAGAGATCAGATAAACACCATCTGGCTCATCGTGTAATTCCTTGATGTAAGTATTGCCGTTGAGATAGAAGATTCCAATTTCACCATTAGCAAGAGAATCTTTTTTTTGAATCCATGCAACATCGCCTGTATGATAAAGTGGCTCCATACTGTCACCGGAAATCCGTACACCAAAGTCAGTCTGCTCAGGAGCAAGGTGTCCTACGTCATAGGTTTCTTTTACAGAATCCTCCAGGTAATTTCCAGTACCAGCAGAAACTGGTTCCCAGGTAATTTCTACAGGATGATGGAATGGGATAATCTTTGCAGACAGTGGAGAAAACTTTTTAGAAGCTTTCAAAATATCAGCAAATTCAATCAATTTATTTCTGCCTTCTTCATTCAATCCACTCATAATGTTATATGGGTTTTCTCCAAAGAAGGATTCATATATATCTTCGATATCAAGTAACTGGCAAAGTGCCAGGAAAACATGTAAAGCTGGTTCTCGTGCATTGGTCTCCCATTTGGAGATTGCTTTTGTAGTGACCTGAATACCTTCCTGAGAAAGCAGGTCTACCAGATCTGATTGAGAGTATCCTTTCTTTTTTCTATTTTCTGCTAATATTTCCCCGAAATCACGCATTTGTTCGCCTCATTTCTATTTGAATTTTCTATATGCATTATACCGTATGTTA
Source organism: Blautia sp. CGZ-1-C1 (assembly GCF_056504575.1). Lineage (NCBI taxonomy): Bacteria > Bacillati > Bacillota > Clostridia > Lachnospirales > Lachnospiraceae > Blautia > Blautia sp. CGZ-1-C1. Next base: position 199 of record NZ_JBWLUT010000066.1, on the reverse strand, counting down.
GAAATAAAATCAACAATAATCTCCAAAATGGAGAAAATACAACCAAGATGTCGCTTGACTATCTCCGAAATGTCGATATATACTAAACATACAGAGATTGATAAGACATTATGTTGAAGGAAACAGCTGGGAGGTGAAAAGTTTGAGTGAGCGTGTGATCCTGCATAGTGATATGAACTGTTTTTATGCCAGTGTAGAA
>NZ_JBWLUT010000065.1:0-22627 GCF_056504575.1 Blautia sp. CGZ-1-C1 | reverse complement strand
CCATAAACCGTCATAAATAATTCCTTATTCCAGTCCGGCTTCTTCGTTTGTGATGCCATCACTCTCTGCATTATTATCCTGTGTTGTCTCCGCCTCATCATCTTCCAGCGGTGCAGGTGCATCCGGATTGGAAACTGCATCTCCGGAGGAGTCTGTATCTGTACTTCCTGCAGCAGAAACCAGATTTGTGGACATCTTATAATTTCCATTATCATCTAAAATATGATCTCCGTTAGCATCTAACAGATATCCATTTTCATCAATTCGGTTTCCATCCCAGTCAATAAGATTTCCATCTGCGTCTTCCAGGTTTCCGTCACTGTTCAGTGCGCCGCCTGAAACACTCTTTAAGTGTCCTTTAAAGCCTTCCCATAACTCTGTCTCCGGTACTGTTCCATCTTCTGATTCATCCGGTGTTACATTCAGATAAGGCAGGAGTTCAGAAAGAATTCCCTGTGCAATATACTGTGGATAAGTACTGTTTGCCTGATCATCAACATTCGGCTCATCGACTACTACATAGATTACAACTGCCGGATCATCGACAGGTGCAAATCCAATAAAAGAAACCAGATATTTGCCATTTCCTCGAGGATATTTCTCGGCTGTACCTGTTTTACCACCTGAACTGTAACCCTGTACTTTAGAATGGCGGCTGGTACCCTGCTGTACACTTAATGCCATGTAACTTCTGATATCACTTGAGATTCTTGAAGAAATCGTCTGTTTCAGAAGTGTTGGCGTAATCGTTTTTACTGTACTGCCATTGCTGTCCAGAATTTTTGTTACCAGATGTGGCTGATAATAATATCCGCCATTGATAACAGAACTCATTGCATTTACTTCCTGGATCATTGTGCAGGTAAATCCCTGGCCGAAAGCTGAGCAGGCAAGCTCTGTCTCTCCCATGGAATCTTTCGTATGGATAATGCCGGCGCCTTCATTTGGAAGGTCGATCCCAGTTCTCGTTCCGAAGTTAAACAGACTCTGCGCCTTGATAAACTGGGTAGCTCCCATCTTGGCGCCAATCTGCATCATCGCATCATTACAGGAGTTGGCGATTACTTCGCCCAGTGTTTCCGTACCATGTGCACTTGGATAAACCGCACATTTAATCATGGTATCTCCGAAAGTCTGAGAACCATCACACACGAATGTATCTGTCTCCTGAATTGCACCTTTTTCCAGTGCAGAAGCCATAACGATCGGTTTTACTACAGATCCCGGTTCATAGGCATCTGTCACACAGAAGTTGCTCCACATACCATTTAAAGCCTCAACCGTTTCCTCATCATTCATAGCTTTAATTTCATCTTCAGTATATACATTAGATAAATCTCGCGGATTATTCAGATCATAACGGTCACCGCCATCCATGGCAATAATCTCACCAGTGGAAGGATTCTCGACAATAACACCGATATTCTCGGCTCCCATTGCTTCTTTAAATCCATTGACATACTTCTCAACGATCTGCTGTGCCCCGATATCAATGCTTGTCTGAATACTCTTACCATTTACAGCAGGAATGATTGTCTGTTCTACGTCTGAATCATTATTGATATATCCATACTGTCTTCCATCCACACCTGTCAGCGTGCTGTTATAATATCCTTCCAATCCGATATCTGCAACATCTCTGTCCAGTGCAAACCCAACCGTATCACAGGCAGTTTCATTAAACGGATAACTTCTCAGGTAATCTTCCTCAAACCAGATACCTTTGATGTCATCTCTCTCTTTTGCCTGTGCAGCTGTGAGTCCCGAATCCTCATCTTCAGCCTTATATGCCTCAAATTCTTTCTTCTTATCCATAGATAACTGTTTCATCAGAATCTGATACTGGCTCTTGCTCGTTCTTGAATCTGACAGAAGAGAGCGCACCGTTTCTTCGTCAATTCCCAACACTTCGTTTAACGCCCGAATCGTCGGCTCTACGTAATCCTCATCGGAATTTACTGTTTTACAATCCAGGATCACATTATAAACTTTATTGCTGGTGGCCAGGATATTTCCGTTTTTATCATAAATATCGCCTCTTTTTGCCGGCAGTACCTGACTTTCATATTTCTGCTGAGCCTGGCTTAATACCTGTTTCTTATATTTTCTTCCATCAGTAGCATTAATAAATGTAATTCTTAGTATTAATACTACTAAAGCCAGTAATACTAGTCCAAATAGTATTACCAGCTTCTCTTTCATCTTTTGATTTATTTTTCTCTTAGGTTTTCTGCGGCCTCTTTTTCGTGTATTACTCAATTAATCACCTACTTTGAATCTGGTATATCCTGATACTGTCTCACATAGCTGTTGCCGGATGTAGAATAGGTTACTGTCTGATCATCTGATGGATATTTCATTCCCAGTCTTCCCAGTGCAGTCTGCTTGATCTGATTCAGATCCACATTAGATGTGACCTGACTGTAATATGCATCATTATCTTCTTTTAAGCTTGCCAGCTCTTCCTCAAGGGATGCGACTGTACTCATTTTCGCTGTGATCTCCGATTTATACCGCAGATACTTCACAGAGCAAAACAATATAGCTACACACATAACAGCCAGAAATGCTACAAATCCCCAGTTCATTGCTGCTGCTTTCTGTCTGTTCTTCTGTGCTTCTTTACTTAACTGATGTTTCTGCTTTGGTACCGGTGCCGGCTGGGCCTGCACCCTGCGGTTTCGATTCGGCTGCTGTTTTCCCGGATATGGTCTCTGCGGCTGTCTGGTTCTCTCCGGAACTTCCGCAAGTCGTCTGACCGTATTTCCCTCAACATACATTCCTCTGTTTACTCTGGCATTGTTCCTGCTTCTTCTAGCTGTTTCAGTCCTGGTCGTTTTCGCCATTTCATGCCTCTCTAATTATAATACTCTCTCAAAAATTCTAAGCTTTGCACTCTTAGAACGCGGATTTTCTTCCATCTCTGTCTCCCCGGGAAGAATCGGCTTTCTTGTGATCACTTTTCCCTTTGATTTCTTTCCACATACACATACCGGGAAATCTGAAGGACATGTACATGGATTCTCATTTTTTCTGAAAATCGTCTTAACGATTCTGTCTTCTAGTGAGTGAAAAGTGATGATGCAAAGTCTTCCTCCGTCATCAAGGATATCAATCATTCCATCCAGTGAATCTCTCAGTACATCAAGCTCCCTGTTAAGTTCAATTCGGATTGCCTGAAAAGTTCTCTTAGCGGGATGTCCTGATTTCACCTGCATCTTCATTGGGATAGATTCCCTGATGATCTCTGTGAGTTCTCCGGTCGTAGTGATCGGCTTCACCTGCCTTGCGGCAACTATATGTTTTGCGATGTTCTTCGCAAATTTATCTTCACCGTAGTCACGAATGATACGGTATAACTCTTTCTCTTCATAGCCATTGACAATATCACTGGCTGTCTGCATCTGGCGCTGATCCATTCGCATATCAAGCGGCGCATCTACCCTGTAGGTAAAACCGCGCTCCTCATTATCAAGCTGATAGGAAGATACTCCAAGGTCAAGTAGAATCCCGTCGACTTTGTTGATGCCTCTTGCTGCCAGTTCCGGTACCATGTAACAATAATTGCTGCGAATGACAGTAGCCTGTTTAAAGGGTGCTAACCTCTCACTCGCAGCAATTATCGCATCTTGGTCCTGATCTATGCCAATAAATCTCCCCTTGGCAGAAAGCTTCTTACATACCTCACGGGCATGTCCCGCACCTCCTAAAGTGCCATCCACGTAGATTCCGTCTGGTTTGATATTCAAACCTTCAATGGTCTCTTCCAGTAATACAGATTTGTGTTTAAATTCCATATCCGTCTCCTGTCTGGATTTACTCTGCAAGATACTTTAAACGATTCCTGATTAAATAGTGATTCCCAGGTCCTGCATGCTCTCTGCAATGCTGTCCATGTCATCATAATTACAGTTCTCGCTCCACTTTTCTTTGCTCCAAACTTCGATCCTGTTCAGATTACCAGTCAGAACTACATCCTTCTCTAAACCTGCAAATTCACGCAGAGTCTGCGGTACAAGGATTCGCCCCTGTTTGTCCAGTTCGCATGTAGTTGCTCCGGCAACAAAAAATCGTGAAAAAGTTCTCGCATTTTTATTTGTAAGTGGTAATGCTCTGAGTTTCATTTCAAAGGATTCCCATTCATCCATCGGATAAATAGAAAGACAGCCATCAAGTCCTTTTGTCAAAACAAACTCTTCCCCTAAGAGTTCCCTGAATTTAGAAGGAATGATCAGGCGCCCCTTCGCGTCGATCGTGTGGTTATACTCTCCCATGAACATGTTACTCACCTACTCTCACGAAATCTGATTCTCCCCTTCAGATTTCTCAGGTGGTAATGGTCTTCTCTGCCATTATTCCCCCATTCACCACCACTATTCACCACTTTCTACCACTTATGTGTTTATTCTAAACTATTTAGGCTGAAAAAACAAGGGGGAGAAACAGATTTTTGAAATTTAGAACTCTGTTAACATTTATGAAATAACCTTATTTTTAAGAAAAAATATAAATTTTATACGTAAAAAGTGGGATGAAATACCACTTTCACCCCACTCAACTTTCAGATCTGTTGTTTTTTATACATCTTCTTTAGAATTTGTGGGAGAATTTCCCACATGTTGCCTCCACTCTTCTGGAATATGTGCATATTCTGAGTTTTCCCAGTTCACATTTTCATCCGAATCTTCTGATTTTTTTTCAGCTACTTTTGTCTGCGTTTCTTTTTTATCAGCATTTTTATTCTTCTCAAGCTGATCATTTATCTCTGATGGAATACTCTGCACATCTTGCTTCTGTTCTTCTGGTAGATTTTGTATTTCCTGATTTCTGTCTGCATCCGCCTGCATCTTTGTCTCTGATTCTGCATTCTTACTTATGTCTGTATTCTCATCTATATCTGCATTCAGATGTTCCTTATTTAACTTCAACAGGCTGACCTCTTTATCAGTACCTGACTGTGCTTTTATTTTCAGTTCGGTACTGACTTCAGAAGTATCTTTCTGCTCCTCATTCTCTTTTTTCCGGATTTCATCCAGCAGAAAACGTTTTCTCCTCCGCCTGCGTATGGCATCTCTTTTCTGTGTCATCACTCCACGCACGATCACTACCGGTGTGCAGATGATGAACAATGCCGCAGAAATTATCAGAGAAATTCCCAGTTTTGTTCCCGGAATATAAAGTTTATCTGTTCTGAGCCATTCGAAGAAGAATCTTCCGAGACCATATCCTGCCAGATAGATCATAAATAATTCCCCCTCAAATCTTTTCTTCCTTCTAAGAGCCAGTAATAACAGCAATAAAATCAGGCACCACAGACTTTCATAGAGAAAAACCGGTTGTACCTGAATATATGAAATCCCATCTACAGTCAGCAGATTATCACGCATATTTCCGGAAACTTCCCCCGAGCGCACAGCAGAAAGTGGAAGCTGCATTACCCATGGAAAATCTGCATATTCTCCAAAGGACTCTCTGTTAAAAAAATTTCCCCATCGTCCGATTATCTGCCCCAGAAGAATTCCCAGACTTGCAATATCCGCTGCCCGCCAGAATGACATCTTTGCAAGTTTGCAAAATACTGCCGCTGCACAGCAGCCGGCAAGCAGGCCTCCATAGAAAGCATATCCACCATTTCGAAAATCCAGGATTTCATTTAAATTTCCCTTATAAAGTTCCCATGAAAAAGCCACATAAAACAGCCTGGAACCGACCACAGAGAACAAAAGCGAAATAATCGTCATATCCAGATATTTATTCTGGTCTTCCCCACTTCGTTTCGCCTCAAGTGTCACAAGCCCCATCCCCAGAAGTGCACCGATTGCGATCAGCACACCATAAATGGTAAACTCCATTCCAAATATCTGAAATGAACGGGGCACATAACTCAAAACCAGGTCAAGTCCCGGAAAACGTATCGACATTTCCATATATCACCCGTTTATTATACATTGAAACGGAATAAAATTACATCTCCATCCTGTACAATGTATTCTTTACCTTCCATTCTTACAAGACCTTTCTCTCTGGCGCCTGCATAGGAACCGCAGTCCAGAAGATCCTGATAATTTACAACTTCAGCTTTGATAAATCCTCGCTCAAAATCTGTATGGATCTTACCTGCTGCCTGAGGAGCTTTTGTACCGATCTTAATGGTCCATGCTCTTGTCTCATCTTCACCGGCAGTAAGGAAACTCATCAGTCCAAGGAGATGATAACTTGCTTTTACAAGTTTCTCAAGACCAGATTCTGTTAATCCAAGATCTTCGAGGAACATTTTCTTTTCATCTTCATCCAGTTCGGAAATCTCTTCTTCGATCTCTGCACAGATTACAAAAATCTCACTGTTCTGTTCTGCCGCATATTTGCGTACTGCCTGTACATGCGCATTATTCGCACCGTCATCAGCCAGATCATCCTCTGCAACATTTGCCGCATAGATCACTGGTTTCCATGTGAGCAGATTGTAAGTAGCCATCCAGCCTTCTTCATCTTCGCTCTCAAGTTCCATAGTGATTGCCATCTTGCCATCTTCCAGATGAGCTTTTACTTTCTGAAGGAAATCAAGTTCCTTGGCAGCCTCTTTGTCCATACGTGCTGTCTTTGTAACTTTAGCGATTCTTCTCTCAAGAATCTCAAGGTCTGAGAAGATCAGCTCAAGGTTGATTGTTTCAATATCACGAAGAGGATCAATACTTCCATCTACATGGATGACATTTGAATCCTCGAAGCAACGTACCACATGAACGATTGCATCTACCTCACGGATGTTTGCAAGGAACTGGTTTCCAAGTCCTTCACCTTTGGATGCTCCTTTTACAAGCCCTGCGATATCTACGAATTCAATCACAGCAGGTGTCACTTTTTTAGAATGATAAAAATCACCCAGAAGTTTCAGTCTCTCATCCGGCACAGTAACGACACCTACGTTCGGGTCGATCGTACAGAATGGATAGTTTGCGGATTCTGCTCCTGCTTTTGTCAACGAGTTAAATAATGTACTTTTTCCAACGTTTGGTAATCCAACAATTCCCAGTTTCATCTCTTTAATATTTCTCCTTTTAATGTACTGATCTTATGATAATCGCATCAGATCAAATTGTATGATGGCAAAGGCAAAAGAGCCCTTTACTTTTGTCATCTTTTATATTTTTACACAAATACTTTCATTATTTTATCATAACCCCTTATGATGTGCAAGTTGCTGTTCACTGCACATGTGACAATATCGGCGATACAAGAGATATGAAAAATAAAATGAAGCAGGGGACTTACCTGATTCGGTTAATCTCGCGACATAATCATAAGAAGTGTCCCTGATTCGTAAGTTACTTTTGCATATTCCTCACTGATTTCATTGCTGACTGTCAGTCCGCTGTCAGCAGTTGTCAGGTGGTATTTATCCAGAGGATATTTAAATCCTTCCAGTGTCAGACCTGTCACATCTCCTCCCAACGGGAAAAATGACACGTACTTTCCAAACTGTTCTGCTTTTTTAAGAATTGTTCCGCTGGGGATGAGCTTCATGTAATTATAGCGATCTGCCAGTGCCACCTCTGTGTCCTGTTTCTGCGCCAGGATGAGCAGACCGAAATTCGCCATCAGATGATCTACTCTGTTTCCTGTCACGCCGAGGATCACAATTTCTTTCGCGCCATTTTGGATTGCATAGTTCATTGCAGACTGTGTATCGGAATCATCCTTCTCAGGACGCAGACGCACGACTTCGACTACTTTTCCTTCACCTTTTTGCAATTTCCACTCCAGCATCCCACCGTATGGAATATCTTCGTTTTGCATTTCCAGAAAATTTTTTCCATCCTCCGAAAGGCTGTCAAAGTCTCCAATCACTACATCCGGTAAGATCAGATAATCCAGAAAGAACTCCAGACCGCGGTCCGCCGCGATCAGACGTATATTTTCTCTTCCGGCTTTTTCTATATTCTTTTTTAAAAAATAGAGGGCAAAATCACTCTGGATATCGCCCCCGCTTACAATTATCGTATCTATCATGCTGTTCCTCAGTCAATTTTTCTTATGATCTCATCCATCTGTTCTTTTGCATGTTTTACATTTTTCTCCAGATTGCCCTTGAAAACATAAGAACCGGCTACCAGCAGATTTGCACCTGCTGTCAACACTGTTTCCATTGTCTCATCATTGATTCCGCCATCAACCTGAACATCTACATCCAGATTCTCAGCTTCGATCAGTTCACGTACTTCCTTAATTTTCTCTGTGCATTCATCCATATATTTCTGTCCGCCAAATCCCGGCTGTACAGTCATAATAAGAACCATGTCCACATCCTGAAGCATATGACTGATGTCATTTACAGGCGTAGCAGGTTTGATAGAAATTCCTACTTTCACACCGGCTTCACGGATCTGTTCAATTGTTCTCTCTAAATCTTCACATGCTTCTGCATGCACTGTAATAGAATCTGCACCACATTCAACAAAGTCTCTGATATATCTCTCAGGCTCAGTCACCATAAGATGTACATCAAAGAACATCTTTGATTCCTTTCGAATAGACTTGATCACCGGCATTCCAAAAGAGATGCTTGGTACAAAATCACCATCCATAACATCAATATGGAGCCATTCGATCCCTTCCTTCTCCAGAATTTTAATCTGTTCGCCCAAACGGTTAAAATCTGCCGATAAAATAGAAGGGCACAACTGATACATAATTAGAATCTCCTTTCTCTTTTAATTCGTCATAAAGTCCCAGGTAATCTTCATATCGAAGCTGACTGATTTTGTGTTCAGCCAACGCTTTCTTTACGCCACAGTCCGGTTCATGGATATGCCTGCATCCCTGAAATCTGCACTGATCTTCATATTTACGAAACTCCGGAAAATAATCTTTAAGCTCCTGTTCTTCTATATCCGTAAGGTATAAAGAAGAAAATCCAGGCGTATCCATCAGATAGGTGTCATGTCCTACCGGAATTACCTGCGAATGGCGTGTCGTATGTTTTCCACGCTTTAACTTCTTACTTATTTCCCCTGTTTCCATCTGTACATTTTCCTGCAATGCATTAGTAATTGAGGATTTTCCCACACCTGAAGGACCGGCAACTACTGTTGTCTTTCCCTGGAGAATCTCCCGGATTTCATCCAGTCCGTCTCCGTTGAAAGTGCTGGAAAAAATCACATGATATCCACAACTCTTATATGTCTCATACAAAAGTTCCAGTTCTTCCTGTTTTGCGAGATCTTTCTTATTAAAACATATCACTGCCGGAACTTCTTCCTTCTCCATCATGATCAGGAAACGATCCAGCAACATAAAATTAGGTTTCGGATTCTCCATTGCAAAAATCACAAACGCCTGATCTACATTGGCAACCGCCGGACGGATCAGTGAATTTTTTCTGGCAAGGATGGCAGTTACACTGCCCTCCTTCTCCTGTTCATCCAAAACTTCAATTTCCACGTTATCCCCGACAAGAGGTTTCTGTTTATCTTTTCTGAATATTCCTTTGGCTTTGCATTCATAAATCTCATCATTCTCTGCATAGATGTAATAAAATCCTGCAATCCCTTTAATTATCTTTCCCTGCATGGATTACTCTGCCTTAGCGAACGTAATGGAATAATTTCCAAGTTCCTGATAAGTTCCGTTAATCTGCTCGGACAGATATAAAGTACCTTCACTGATACCAGGTGCTCCTGTGATATCCAGATCATATGGGAACTGTATTACCTGATCTTGCAAAACAACAGATGCTGTCGGTGTTCCATTTACATTCTGAATCAGTTCCAGACGGACCGGGCCACCTGTATATCCTGCCGGAGTATTCAGAGTCTGGGTACATTTCCACACTTCTCCTGCTGCCACAGCCGCGCTGTTATCTGTTGATGCAGTATCAGTTGTCTGTGCTGCACTGTCTGATGTACCTGCTGCATTTGCAGTATCCGTATTCTGCACAGATGCAGGATCCTGATCTCCCGTACTTACTGTGATCACAACATTAACTGTATCCGGATCTTCCCAGTTGCCAGCTTCCGGTTCCTGAGAGATTACCTCTCCGGCAGCTACATCTGTACTTCTTTCCTCTTTTACTTCTACATTGAGGAATTTACCAAAAGTAGTAACTGCATCATTCTTTGTCATTCCGACAACACTCGGAACTTCTACACTGTCACCATAGTCAACACCCCGGCTGACAACCAGTGTAACTGTATCACCTGCTGAAACAGATGCTCCGGCATCCGGAGTTGTAGAATATGCATATCCAGGATCAACAAGCGGAGTGCCATCATCATTTAATTCGCTGTATTCTTTCTGAACATTAACGGTCAATCCCATATCTTCAAGAGTCTGCTGTGCATCCACACCAGTCTGTCCATCTACATCAGGAACTGTGATCTGCTGCGCACCCTTACTGATATAATATTTAATGGTCGTATACTGTTCTACCTTACTTCCATGTGGAATATCCTGGGAAGAAATCGTTCCCTTCGCCTGAGTGGAAGCTTCCTCACCCATCGGCTGGATACCAAGTTTCATATCTTTTGTGATATTCTTTGCCTCATCCTCTGTCTTTCCTACGAGATTCGGTACAGTAACCATTCCGTCATCGTCAGTTTTCGATGTATCTGTTGTTTCTGTCTTTGTCTCTGTCTGACTCTTGCTTCCAAGTAATCCGGATGCTTTTCCTGCAACGAGGATGATTGCAATAAGAATCACAACTCCCAGAAGAAGCACTGCGATCGTCAATCCATGACCGCCGCCTTTTTTCTTCTTCTCAGTCTTTCCTGATTTCTTTCTGCGAGACTTCTCTTCCGGTTCATCATCATAATCAGTCTCATTGATTTCTTCTTCCAGAGCTTCCGGTTCTGATTTCGCGATCTGCTTTGGCATATGCTTGATCTCGCCGAGCTCTTTATCTGAAATTACAACAGTTTTTGCTTCATTATCTACTGATGTCAGAGTTACGAAATCCCCTTGTGGATCAATAAGAGAATGTTTCAGATCTGCGATCACATCCTCCATATTCTGATAACGGCGGTCAACACTCTTCTGTGTACATTTCAGAATGATCTGTTCCAGACTGTGTGGCAGTTCCTCTGTGTAGACACTCGGCGGGACCATCTCTTCCTGAAGATGCTTGATAGCGATTGCTACTGTTGTATCCCCGTCGAATGGAACCTTGCCGGTAACCATCTCATACATGGTGATACCAAGTGAATAAATATCGCTCTTCTCATCGCTGTATCCGCCACGTACCTGTTCCGGTGAACTATAATGAACAGATCCCATTACATTAGAGCTTATCGTATTAGAAGATGCCGCTCTCGCAATTCCAAAATCTGTAACTTTTACCTTACCATCCATAGAGATGATAATGTTCTGCGGTTTCACATCACGGTGTACGATTCCATGACTGTGTGCTGCCTCAAGTCCCATAGACACCTGAATCGCAATACTTGTCGCTTCTTTTACAGAGAGTTTCCCTTTCTTGGAAATATACTCCTTAAGAGTAATTCCCTCTATCAGTTCCATAACAATATAGTAAACGCCGTTGTCATCTCCGACATCAAACACGTTGACTATATTTGGATGTGTCAGAACTGCTGCCGCCTGGGCTTCACTTCTGAATTTGCGGATAAATGTTGTATCCTCACGAAATTCCGGCTTAAGAACTTTTACAGCAACAAACCGATTCAGCTTATGGTCTTTTGCTTTGTATACGTCCGCCATTCCGCCGGTACCAATTTTACCTAATATCTCATAGCGTTCGGCTATGATCGTTCCCGTTTTTAACATGCTTTCACCTCATCTGCGAATGGTTCTATCAAAACAATTGCAATATTATCCTTGCCGCCGTTACGGTTTGCTTCTCTGATAAGTATCCTGCCTTTTTCATCCAGATCTGTATCAGTGTCAGAAATGATTTCCAGCATCTGACTGTCCTCAACCATATTGCTCAGTCCATCCGAACACATCAAAACCACATCTCCTGGTTCCAGTTTCAGATCGAAGAAATCAATATCTACTGTCTTTTCCGCTCCAAGCGCTCTTGTAATGATATTTTTCTTAGGATGTTTTCTTGCCTGCTCTGCATCAAGTTCTCCCATCCTTACCATCTCCTGCACCAATGAGTGATCTTTTGTTATCTGTTGGATCTGTTCGCCGACTACATAAAGTCTGCTGTCACCTACATTTGCCACATAAGCATAATGTCCCACAATCGTAGCAGCTACCATTGTAGTTCCCATTCCTCTCAGTTTTTCATCCTGCTGTGCCTGAGTAAGAATTTCGGTATTCACACATTCAATGGCATGACGAATCACCTTGATTGGATTAAAATCCGCATCCTGGCGGATCTCCTCCACCATAGATGTAACTGCATGGGAGGATGCATAATCTCCTGCATTATGACCACCCATTCCGTCTGCAACGACAAACAGATTCGGAAGATTCCCAACCGGCTCAGCGGAGGCGAACACATAATCCTGGTTCATCTTCCGCTTTTGTCCGACATCAGTAGCTGAATATATCCTCATGTCACTTCTCGCTTTCTGTTTTTTCCATATAACTTTTTCTTAACTGTCCACAGGCACCGTCGATATCACTGCCCATTTCCCTTCTAATAGTAACATTTATTCCACATTTTTCAAGTTTTATTTTGAAATTCTCCACCGCCTGGCGGGTTGAACGCACATAGGAACGTTCCTTGATCGGGTTTACAGGAATGAGATTTACATGACAGTTGATATCTTTGATTCTGCCGGAAAGCTCTCTGGCATCCTCATCACTGTCATTTACTCCCGCTACCAGACTGTATTCAAATGTGATCCTGCGCCCTGTTTCTTCAAAATAATGACGACAGGCCTGCAAAACCTCATCCATACTGTATTTATTGGCAATCGGCATCAGTTCCCGGCGTTTTACATCATTTGGCGCATGAAGGGAAAGTGCAAGTGTCATCTGAAGTTTCTCTTTTGCAAGATCATAAATCTTCGGAACCAGTCCACAGGTGGAAACAGTCAGGTTTCTCTGACTGATATGAAGCCCGCCATCTTCTGTCAGGATATGTATAAACCTAAGAAGATTTTCATAATTATCAAGGGGTTCTCCTGTTCCCATCACTACAACATTTGATACTCGTTCTCCTGTCAGCGCCTGTATCCTGTAAATCTGATCCAACATCTCTGACGGCAGAAGGCATCTGGTCAGACCACCAATCGTAGATGCACAAAATCTGCATCCCATACGGCAGCCTACCTGCGAGGAGATACAGACAGAATTTCCATGTTTATATCTCATCAGAACACTCTCGATCACATTTCCATCACTGAGGCGAAACAGATATTTCTGTGTGCCATCAATCTTAGATGTCTGTACATCCACCACCTCAAGTGCTGTGATCGGGTACTCTTTCAGCTTCTCTCGCAGACTTTTGGAAAGATTCGTCATCTCATCATACGAAGTCACAAGATGTTCATGTAGCCAGCTGTATATCTGCTTAGCCCTAAACGGCTTGTCACCCAGAGCAGTCATCAGTTCCTTTAATTCATCTATTGTCATTGACTTAATATCTGTCATTATTTATTTTCTCCTGAATTTCGCAATAAAGAAGCCGTCCGTTTTGTGTACTCCCGGCAAAAGCTGAAGATATCCAAGCGCTGTCGTCTCTGAATGCAGTTCTTCCGGCAGATATGGATCAATACTCTCCAGTTTAAATGGATGATTATTCATAAACCACATCATATTCTCTTCATTCTCTTCCTTCGCAATCGTACAGGTACTAAAGATCAGCGCTCCACCCGGTTTCACGTACTCAGCGGCACGATCCAGGATCGTCCTCTGTAAGATTACAATCTCTTCCTGCTTCTGCGGAGTTACCCTGTATTTGATCTCCGGCTTCTTGCCAATCACTCCATATCCGGAACATGGAACATCTGCAAGAACAATATCCGCTTTCAGCTCTGAATCCACATCAAATACTGTGGCATCCATCACATGTGCCTGTACATTGATAGAATCTGTTCTGTGAATGTTTTCTTCAATCAGGTCTACCTTATACTGGCTTACATCTCTGGCATCTACGGTTCCATAATCTCCCATTTTATCTCCCACATGGAGACTTTTTCCTCCAGGAGCTGCACACATATCGATAATGTAGTCACCTTTCTGTGGATTGGCAACTTCTGCAACCAGCATAGAACTTACATCCTGCACCTGGATTTTTCCATGGATAAAGGCATCCAGCGCCAGAATATGGTTATAATTTGAAATTTCATATGCATATGGAAGATACGGTGCCGGTTTTACCTCCACTCCCTGATCTATAAGACTCTGATAAATCTCTTCCTGTGGGAATTTATGTGTTCTGCATCTCACAGTGATTGGCTTCTCTGTCAGGAAATCTGCAAGAATTTTCTCTGTCTTCTCTTCACCGTAATCCGCAAGCCAGCGGTTTACCAGTGTTTCCGGCATGGAATATCTGACAGATAAATATCTGACCAGATTCTCCTCCCTGGACGGAAGCTTCAGATTCTTCCATTCTCTTGCAATCGTCCGAAGCACTCCGTTGACAAACGGTTTCAGGCTGTAAAAACCTTTTCTTTGTGCCAGCTTCACAGCCTCATTACATACGGCACTGTCTGGTACGCTATCCATAAAACGGATCTGATACACAGCACTTCTTAAGATTTCCCTGATTACGGGTTTCATTTTATCTACAGTTACTTTTGAATAAGAATCAATTATATAATCTATTAAAATACGATATTCCAGAGTTCCCTCACATACTCTGGTGATAAAAGCTCTCTCCTGTCTTGGAAGGAACTGGTATTTGGAGAGGGCATTACGAATCGCAATGTGACTGTGTTTTCCCTCTTCCTCAATTTCCAGTAAAATCTGTAATATCAGTTCTCTGGTATTTATTCCATTAGTCACGGTCTCTTCCTCCGGCCAGTATGATCAATCTTAAAAGCTGCAGAATAGATGCAGCAAGCGCAGCAACATAAGTAAGTGCTGCTGCTGTAAGAACTTTCTTTGCTCCTTTTACTTCATCTGTTCCAAGCATTCCGGAACTTCCAAGCATTTTCAGCGCTCTGGAAGAAGCATTAAATTCTACCGGAAGCGTCACGAGCTGGAAAAGAACTGCAAAAGTGAACAGTATGATTCCAAGAGTTAAAAGTGGCCGAATAGAGAAAATCAAGCCTGCCAGAAATAATGGCCAGGAAAGTGTTGATCCAATATTCGCCACCGGTACGATCGCAGAACGCAGGTTCAGCGGTACATAGTTTGTTGCATCCTGGATCGCATGCCCGCATTCATGGGCCGCAACTCCAATAGCAGCAACGGATGTTCTGTCATATACATCCTGCGAAAGTGCCAGTCTCTTATTTCTCGGATCATAGTGGTCCGTCAGGCTGCCTGATATCGGCACAACCGTAACATCAGTGATTCCGGCCATATGAAGAATCCTTCTGGCAGCTTCCGCCCCTGTAAGTCCTGATGCACTGCGCACCCTGCTGTAAATAGCAAATGTACTCTTTACCCTTGCTGATGCAGCCAGAGATAACAGCATTCCTATGACCAGTAAAAAATAAGTAGGATCAAAATAATATCCGTACATCTAATCACCCCTTATGATCTGTAAAACAAGTTCCGTTTTCAATATGATATCCACGAAGGAAAGCCTCTGTATCCATACGTTTCTTTCCTTCTAACTGTACTTCTGTAAGAATCAGCGCCCCCTGTCCACATGCGGCATGAATTCCATCTTTATCTGTCAGAAATACCGTTCCCGGTGCAGCATCTGTTTCTTCTGCACTGACCTTACATTTCCATACTTTCAGAGTTTTTCCATTAATAAAAGTATAAGCACTCGGCCATGGATTCAGCCCGCGTACAAGACGTTCCAGCTCTTCTGCCGGTCTGTTAAAATCCATATGTCCCATCTGCTTGGTGATCATGGATGCGTATGGTGTCGGACTCTCCTGTGGCTGTTTCTCAAATTCTGCTGTTCCCTGCTCAATGGATGGCAAAGTTTTGATAAGCAGCTCTGCTCCCGCCTGTGCAAGTTTTCCAAACAGACTTCCGCCTGTTTCTTCCGGTGATAACGGAATCACGATCTTTGAGATCATATCTCCGGTATCAAGGCCTTCTCCCATCTGCATGATCGTAACACCGGATTCTTTTTCTCCGTCAATTACTGCCTGCTGAATCGGGGCTGCACCTCTGTATTTCGGAAGAAGTGATGCATGAATATTAATGCATCCAAACTTCGGAAGTTCCAGAACTTCTTTTGGAATAATCTGTCCAAAAGCAGCAACAATGATGATATCCGGATTGATTTCTTTCAAAGTCTCCAGAAATTCCGGATTATTTCTTACCTTCCGCGGCTGATATACAGGAATCTCATGCATAAGAGCCTCTTCTTTTACAGGTGTCGGCAGTAATGTCTTGCCTCTTCCTTTTGGTTTATCAGGCTGGGTTACTACTGCTGCAACCTCATATCCGGCTTCCACCAGTGCACGTAACGGCGGCACTGCAAAATCCGGAGTTCCCATAAATACTGTTTTCATAATTATATGTCACCTTTTCTTTCTGCTGTGTATTCATACTGACGTATATTTGCATTATTATTGTGTGCCGACAAGTTGATTCTTGAAACAATCTTGCAGGATAAATTTTTTATTTCAAGGCGGAGGAGAGGGGCGTAGCGGTGGCTACGGCGACCGACGACAACGCAGAAATAAGAAATTTAAACGTAAGGTTGTTCAAGAAATCAACTTGTTGGTACACTAGAAATCCGATGCGAATTTATGCAATCAGAATATTATTCCTCATCTTCATCATAAGAAACATGGTGAAGTTCTCCCTCTACCAGCTCTGTATACATATGTCCATCCAGATGATCCAGTTCGTGACAGAATGCACGTGCAAGGAGGCCTTCTCCTTCGTATTCTACCTCATTCATATCCTCATCCTGTGCTTTTACCTTTACATAATTCGGACGTGTTACCTGTCCTGCCATTCCAGGAACGCTTAAGCATCCCTCGTCACCAGTCTGCTCTCCGGATTTCTCAATGATCTCAGGATTAATCAGCACGATCGGGCCTTCTCCTATATCAATTACAACGATACGCTTGAGAATTCCCACCTGCGGTGCAGCGAGGCCAACACCCATCGCATCATACATGGTGTCAAGCATATCTGTAATCAGATCATGGATTCTTGGTGTCATTTTATCCACCGGTCTGCTGACCTTTGTAAGTACTTCGTCGCCTTCTACTCTGATTGTTCTAAGTGCCATTTCTTCATTCTCCTTTTCTTCTGCTTCGTTAATTAACTAAAATCAAACTGTATATATATATTCCTGAAACCGGAATTTATCTCTATATATTTTTCAAGCTGGTCTTTGATTCTGACCAATACCTGATAATCTTCGTGTTTTAAATAAATCACCTGTCTGTAAATATCCTTCACTTTTCCAACTGCCGCATACGCCGGTCCTATTACATGAAGGTCGTTTTCTTTGTAAATCCTTTGTATGTACAGTTTCAGATAATGCATTGCCTGAACCAGAATCTCATCTGACGGACTCGATCCAAGAACTGCCATCATATGTGCAGCCGGCGGATAATCCATAAGCGTGCGATAACTCATTTCTTCCTCATAGAAAGCCTCATAATTCTGCACCGCTGCTGCCTGGATACTGTAATGATCCGGATGATACGTCTGTATCACTGCTTCTCCCGGTTTCTCACCACGGCCGCCACGTCCTGCTGCCTGACACAAGAGCTGGAATGTCCGCTCTGCGCACCGATAATCCTCCGCATTCAATGACAAATCTGCCGCAACAACACCTACCAGTGTCACATCCGGAAAGTCATGACCTTTGACGATCATCTGCGTTCCAATCAGCACATCCGCCTCATGTCTGGCAAAAGATGCCAGAATCTTCTCATAACTGCCCTTCGTTCTTGTTGTATCAAAGTCCATTCTAAGCGTACGGACTCCCACAAAAGTCTCTCTTACCACTTTCTCGATCTGCTGCGTTCCGGCCTTGAAGCCACCGATATAAGGTGACCCGCATACCGGACATGCCTGAGGTTTTCTGATCTCATATCCACAATAATGGCATAAAAGTCTTTCATTATTATGTTCTGATAACGAGACATCGCAATGCGGACATTTCATCACATGTCCACAGGAACGACAGGAAACAAACCCCGCATATCCCCTGCGGTTCAGAAAGAGTATCACCTGCTCTTTCTTCTCAAACCGGAGTTTCATCTTTTCCCTCAATTCTCTGCTGAGTACAGATCTGTTGCCGGCTTTTAATTCCTCTCGCAGATCTACGATCGATACCTGCGGCATAGGTCTGCTTCCATATCTGGCATTTAATCTGACAAGACCATAAACACCTTTCATTGCCTGACTGTAAGCTTCCACAGATGGTGTTGCCGATCCCATTACAACTCTCGCATTCTCCAGACTGGCTCTCTTAATGGATGTTTCCCTTGCATGGTAACGCGGACTGCTTTCACTCTTATAACTAGGCTCATGTTCTTCATCAATAATGATCAGCCCCAGATTGCCAAACGGCGTAAACAATGCTGATCTTGGCCCGATCATCACCTGAACTTCTCCCCTTTTTGCACGTTTAAACTGATCATAACGTTCTCCCTGGGATTGTCTGGAATTGATTACCGACACCTTATCGCCAAACCTCGCGTAAAATCTGCGCACAGTCTGATAAGTAAGCGCGATCTCAGGAATCAGGACTATTGTCTGTTTTCCCTGGGCGATCGTGCTCTCGATCAATTTCATATATACCTGGGTTTTCCCACTTCCTGTCACGCCCTCAATCAACATTGGACGGGGAAATGGCTTTTCCCACTCTTCCAGAATCTGTTTTACCGCTGTTTCCTGTTCATCCGTAAGAGGCAGTGAATCCTCAGCCACGATATCGCCGGTATTTAATGAATTTCGCATTATTTCATCATATTCTATGCGTATAACGCCCTGCTCCTTCATTTTTTTTACAACAGCAGATGTAGCCCCCAATTCCTTTGAGGCAAAAGTAAAATCCAGTCTCTTCTTCTCAAGAAGTTCCCTCAGAAGTCTTGTCCTTGCCCGGAATCTTGTCTTCTCAAGATCCGCAAGCAGTTTATGCCCCTCCTTTTCCGGAATGTCCAAGCAGATATATTTCTTCTCTTTTGCCTTTATCTTCTCCTGAATGGGAAGTACCGTTTTTAAAGCCTGGATCATAGTAGAACCATAGTTTTCTCTCATCCAAGCTGCCAATGCGATCAGACGGGATTCTGTCGTCTCTTCGCCACTGCAGATCTCACAGATATCTTTTATTTTTTCAGCGTCGATCTTAAGCTCTCTTGATAATCCTGTCACATATCCTTTACGTGGCTGGCTGGCGTTTCCAAAGGGGATGGATACTACCATCCCCACCTTTATCTCCTGCTCTAGTCTTTCCGGTACACGATATTGAAAGCTCCGGTCCAGTTTATCACTGGAAATATCAATTATTATATCAGCGTATATCATGAACTCTTTCCTGTTATTATTTTCCTGCAAGAATATCTGCGATCAGAACACGTTCATCCATCGGATATTTCTTTCCTTTGATTTCCTGATAGTCCTCATGTCCCTTACCTGCCAGAACAATGATATCACCAGGTTCGCCATGATGGATGGCATAGGCGATTGCTTCTTTTCTGTCAGCGATCTCCACATATTTTCCATCTGTTTTTGCCATACCGACTTTGATATCATCAATGATTGCCTGAGGTTCTTCATCACGTGGATTATCGGAAGTGATAATCGTAAGGTCTGCAAGCTTTCCTGAAACTTCTCCCATTTCATAGCGGCGAAGCTTTGACCTGTTGCCTCCGCATCCAAACAAACACACCAGCCTGTGCGGATGATATTCTTTCAGCGTTGTCAGAAGACTCTCAAGTGCCATTGCATTGTGAGCATAATCAATCATCAGTGTAAAGTCATCAGAAACTTTCACCATCTCGATACGGCCTTTTACTTTCGCTACCTTTAAAGCTTTCAGGATATTCTCCTCTGAAACTTTGAAATGGCGGCAGATTGCAATTGCTGTCAGTGAATTATAAATACTGAACTTACCTGGAATATCAATTTCTACGTGGAAATCCAGAAGTCCTTTTAAATGGTAGGAAATTCCCAGATAACCTTTTCCTCCGACCAGTTTTGCATCTTCTGCGCGAAGGTCTGCTTCCGGCGAAAATCCATAAGTCTCCAGACTGCATGTATGACCTTCTATAATCTTCTCGAAATGTTCATCATCCCTGTTTACGATTCCAACTTTGCACTGTTTCAGCAATAAGGATTTGCATCTGAGATAATCATCAAAATCTTTGTGTTCATTCGGTCCGATATGATCCGGCTCAATATTTGTAAAGATACCGAAATCAAAGATAAATCCCTGCGTTCTGTGAAGCATCAGTCCCTGAGAAGAAACTTCCATAACAACACAGTCACATCCAGCCTCTACCATCTCATGGAAGTATTCCTGGATCATATAGGATTCAGGAGTTGTATTCTTCGCCGGAATCACTTTATCACCAATGATTGCCTCGATAGTTCCGATCAGACCTACTTTATATCCGGCATTTTCCAGAATGGATTTTACCATATAAGTAGTAGTCGTCTTTCCCTTAGTTCCTGTAATACCGATTGTTTTAAGTTTCTCCGCCGGATGGCCAAAATATGCAGCGGAAATAAATGCCATTGCATATCTTGTATCTTTCACAAGAATAACGGTTACATCTTCCGGTGCTTCTACAGCTTCCTCTACAACCAGTACCTTTGCTCCTTTTGCGATCACATCCGGAACAAATTTATGACCGTCCACTACCGCACCTCTGATACAGATAAAAAGAGAACCTTCTTCGACTTTTCGGGAGTCGTAAATAACATTCTTTACTTCCTGGTCTGTACTGCCCTGAAGGCATGTATATTCCAGTCTTTCTAATAAGGATACTAATTTCATTTTAATCCTCCATATCATTTCCTGCCAACCCGAAATCTCAGAAGGATTCGGGCGAAGTTTTTTATGATACCAGGATTGCGGGAGCAGCATAGCTGCGGAGCAATCCGTGATATCAAGTTAGGGTCAAAAAACCTTTTGACCCTAACATTATTCTATATAAGAATAGCACACCTCCTCACCCGTTTCAATGTCGTTTTTGGCTTCTCAGATAATAAAACGCACTGATTCCTGACATCACTGCAAAAATCCCCAATACGATATACAATGCTATTTCCGTCTCATCTCCTGTCTTTGGTTTACTTGCAGCGGAATATGCACCGGCAGACTTTGACGCATAGCCATATCCATCGCTGTAAGTCTGCACTGTTACAGGTGTAGGCTCCGGTGTAACGGTCGCTGTATTTGTATTCGTTGTCAGAGTAACATTTGACTGGGATTTCATGATCCGGCTGCCTGTCTCATCAGAAATTACCGTCACCTCATTGACAAGTTCCTGGCTTGTAAAATACTGTGGAATCGTCACTGTCGCATAAAGTGCAAAAGCTTCTCCCGGTGCAATCTGTGGAATCAAGGCCTGTGTTCCATTATTGCTTAATGTTACCCCTTCCTTCTGCACAAATTTCGCCAGAATTCCGGCATTTTGAAATCTCTCTGTGCTAAGAACCGAATGCAGCGTCCGCTCTCCTGTATTTCTGATACAAATCTGATAAGTAATCGTATCTCCAGGATATGCCTGTGTTCTGTCCGCTGTCTTTTCCACTTCAAATGCAGCTTTTAATTCCTCTACTGCCACTTGCGCATCTGTCTGACAACTGATCTCCTCATCTTTGCCCGGATATCCGGTTTTCAAAGTCACCGTATGGATCAGTTCTCCTGACTGATTCTCTGTAAGTTGCAAGTTCATGCGAAGTTTCTTTGTCTCACCAGGCTGTAAAGCAGTAATTACTCCCTGTGCGCTATCTGCCACAAATCCATCCATCTGTTCCCAGGAGGCCTTTATATTCTCCATAGAAAAAGAGCTGCGTACCTCAATATTTTCCAGAGAAAGTTCTCCTGTGTTACTTACTGTTAATACATAAGAAATCTTCTGTCCAGATCGTGTTTTATCCACTTCCGGCTGCAATTCTGCCTCAATCCCTGCCTTTGCCTCTGCCACCTGTAAAGAAGCTGCGTCACTCACTGCAAGCACCTGAGCATTATCCTCTGCCTTTTTCCAAAAATAAGCGCCTGATGTTTCCTGTGTCTGTTCTTTCAAAGACAGTTTATCCTGGCACACCGGATAGGATACCGAAACAGGAGAAATCCGATATTCCTCCCTCAGTGAAACCGGTATTTTAAGACTGAATGTATCTGCTTGTGTATCTTTAACCGGTACTTCGCAGGTAAGTTTCGTAATTTCTGTTTCCTGGCCTTTCTGATTCTGAATTTTCACAGATTCCGCCTGCATATCATACTTCAATCCTGTTTCATCCACCTGAAAATACTCGGATATGTATGCTGTAAGAAAGTATCTGACATCCGAAACCTGCTGACTGCTCTCAGGATTCTGACCGTCATTTGTTCCCTGACCTTCCTCTTCCGTCTGTTTATGTTCTTCTGCCTGTCCGTTTTCTCCGG
>NZ_JBWLUT010000064.1:0-23859 GCF_056504575.1 Blautia sp. CGZ-1-C1 | reverse complement strand
CCGGCATTCAATGTTCCTGCTGACGGCAGCGCTGACAATAAAGAAGATTACCTACTGACTTTTGACGGACAGGAATCTCTTACTTATCTTCTTCTGGATCCAGCTTCCGGAACTGCTCTTCCTGATCAGACACAGACACTTGAACTTACGGATGGTACCTGCAAAATCGATGCACACATGTTTGACCATGATGCGCTGATCTTCGATAATCAGATTGAAAAAGCCGGCATTGCTTTCCCGGATGGCACTCCATATCTGGAGCTTACCTGCCATCGCTTCCCGAACTTCGGCATCTGGTCCGTACCTGGTTCCTCTTTCGTATGCCTGGAGCCATGGATGGGAAGATGTGATGACTGCGGATTTAAAGGTGACCTTTCAGAAAAGGCAAATATCAATGTATTGAATGTGGATGAGATTTTTAACGCCTCCTATGAGATAAAAATTTATTAATTTTTTTCACTTCTTCTGATAGTTGTGCTATAATGTTGGGTAGCATTTGTCCGATGGTTAGCCAGATGCAGATTGCCGGAAATGGCAGTCGTATTGTGAGCTGCATAAATCAGTAACACAATATGTTTATAACCATACGAAACAACTAAACAGGAGGAAATTCCCATGACAAAAGAAGAATTTCAGAAGCTGACACAGAATGTGGTATTGCTTGACGGTGCTACCGGTTCTAATCTGATGGCATCCGGTATGCCGAGGGGAATCTCTCACGGAAGCATCGATCATGGATCACAAAGCGGTTCTGCAGAATCTTCAGAAAGCTTATGTAGAAGCAGGAAGCCAGATCGTATATGCCCCTACTTTTGGCGGCAACCGTTACAGTCTCGGACTTCACGGATTGCAGGATAAGCTTGAAGAGATGAACCATGCACTGGTAAATATTTCCAGAGAAGCCGTAGGACACAGCGTCTATGTTGCCGGTGATATTACCACAACCGGAAAGATGATGGAGCCTGCCGGTGATCTCACTTATGAGATGGCATACGAAGCATACTGTGAGCAGATCAAGGTTCTTGAGGATGCAGGTGTTGATCTGATCGCTGCGGAAACTATGATCAATATCGAAGAAACTCTGGCTGCACTGGATGCCGCCGCATCTGTAAGTTCTCTTCCTGTAATGTGTACAATGACCGTAGAAGCTGACGGAAGCATTTTCAGCGGAGGGAATGCTGTGGAGGCTGCGATTGCCCTTGAGGGTGCAGGTGCCGTAGCAGTTGGTATCAACTGTTCTGTAGGACCTGACCAGCTGGTATCCGTTGTCCGCAATATCAAAGAGAACGTATCTATTCCTGTCATCGCCAAGCCTAATGCGGGCATGCCGACAATCGATGAGCAGGGTAATGCCATTTACAACATGAATGCACAGAATTTCGCAGAACATATGAAGATTCTGATTGAGAACGGTGCATCTGTCGTCGGAGGATGCTGTGGCACGACTCCGGAATTTATCAGAGAAGTAAATAAAATTCTCGGCAGATAAACAGGCATAATAAAAGCACATGAGTAGAATATGAGAGGTCTCTCATTTTCTGTCATGTGCTTTTTATATTGCAAAACAATCTGTTATTTCACTTTAATTGCCTTTTTGGGACACATTTCCTGGCAGCAGAAACATCGGATGCATTTCTTATAGTCGTATACCGGTGGTTTGTCTTTTCCCTTTCGGAAATCTACGGCTTTACCCGGAACCGGACAGCTCTGTACGCAGATTCCACAGCGAACGCATTTATCAGCTTCTATATATGGCTTTTTCTGGAAAATATTTAATGCTCCGGCCATTCTCGTCCAGATATTCTTTCTCACTTCTGTACGATCTACATTAAATTGGGGATTCCCATACCTTTTTACTGCCTCTGACATGGAGATTTCTCCATCCGGAGTAAGAAGAGTAATCTCCTCTTCTTTCCATGTTCCAAGCCCCATTTTCTCACCATGATAGTTTGTCGGAACCATCTCTGGTTTCAGATAGACCAGACGGCTGAATACGCTATCCAGCGCAACAGGATCTGTGGACATAAGCATTACATTCATCTGAACAGGATCTCCTGAGCCGGGGCCGTTTCCTTCCATCGCTACAATACCGTCCATCACATACAATTTCGGGGCAACACATTTGTCCAGATCAATCAGCATTCTGGCAAAGCTGTCCGCACTCGGGTACTGTGTGTGACCTTTCGCTTTGTGAAAGCCATACACAAATCCATAACTATTCTTAACCGCACCTGTGATTCTCTCCAGGGCATGAGTTTTCATTTTACTTAGAGAAATCACGCAGTTCTGCTCCAGCAATTCCTTTGGCAGAATAAATTCTTTTGCCTGAATTCCCTGCGGGTAGTCCACTTTTATCCCCTCTGAATAGTCAATCGCCGGAATCTGATATTTTTCCAGATAAGTATCCATTCCTGTTCCGCGAATCACTGCCTGTGTCGTCCCATGTCCGCAGGAATCAGCAAGAACGATCTGCTCATATCCATTTTCTCTCAGGATTCTGGCGAACGCACCAACCACTACCGGATGCGTGATAACTGCCTTCTCCACTTCCGCTCGTTTCAGCAGATTGGGTTTCAGCAGAATCTTCGCATCTTTTGGAATCAGAGCTTCCACTCCACCCACCAAATACAGTCCCTGCTTCAATAATGTATAAACTTTTTCCTCATCATATTCTCCGCAAGGAAGTAATACTACTTTACTTTTCATTAATCTTCTCCTGGGACAGATCAACCTGCCTCAGTGCTTTTCTTACTGGCAGAATACATGCCGGAACGACTGAAAGGCAATCAACTCCCATTTTCAGGAATTCTTCTGTCAGAGCAGTATCAGCTGCAAGTTCTCCACAGATACAGACACGTTTATTCTCCGCATGTCCCGCTTCAACGACCATTTTGATCATACGCAGTACTGCCGGATGATGGTCATTGTATTTATTTCTCAGCAACGGATTCTGTCTGTCCATCGCAAGCGTATACTGACTCAGGTCATTCGTTCCCAGACTGAGGAAATCCACTCTTCTGGCAAGTTCCCGGCTGATCATTACTGCAGCCGGTGTTTCGATCATAATGCCCGTCCTGATATTTTTATATGGAATTCCTTTCTCCTCCAGCCCCTGGACAACTTCCCGGATAATCGCCTCGATCTCATCCATCTCTTCCTCCGAAGTGATCATCGGATACATCAGCGCCAGATTTCCATAAGCACTTGCCCTGAAAATCGCACGAAGCTGTGCCTTAAACATCCTCTTTCTGTCAAGGCAGAGACGGATTCCTCTGTTTCCCATGATTGGATTCGTCTCATCAGGAATGTTCAGGTATTCTGCCTGTTTATCAGCTCCCAGGTCTGCAGTACGGATCACTGCCAGCCTGTCACCCATCGTCTCCGCAATTTTCTTATATGCCAGAAACAGTTCATTCTCACGAGGATAATTCTCTCTTCCAAGATACTGAAACTCACTTCGCAGAAGCCCAATTCCTGCAGCGCCATAATAAAGAACACTGTTTAAATCATCCATGTTTCCGATATTGGCATAGATTTCAATTCTTCTGCCATCTTTTGTAACATCTGGCTCCTCTCTTAATTTCAGGAGTTCTTCCCGTTCTTCCATATCGGCCTGCCTGCGGATCTCATATTCTTTTCTTACTTCTTCATCAGGATTAATATACAGACATCCTGTATATCCGTCCACAATCCCCTGTTGTCCATCCCATTCTGAATCCGTATCAATCTCAATCAATGCCGGAATATTCATGGTCTTTGCCAGAATCGCAGCATGGGAAATATCGGAACCATGGTGTGTAACGATCGCCATCAGTTTATCTTTATCCATCTCCATCAGTTCCGTCGGCGTGATACTCTCTGTGACAAGAATCACTGGCTCATCACCAAGATCGATTCTCGGGGAAATACCCCCAAGTTCACTGATCAGACGGTCTGAAATCTCACGTATATTTTCCAGTCTCTCCTTGATCGCAGGCTCCTCCAAAGTTCGAAAAGTAGAAACCATCTCATCTCTTGTAGTCATTACTGCATAGGCAGAATTTACTTTTTCATTCTGAATGATACTCTCAATCGCACGCTGGAAAGTCTTTCCATCCAGCAGATTCTTTTGCCGGAGGAAAAGTTCCGCCTGGGATTCCTGAATCGTGCAGTTTTTCTCATAAAGTTCCGTCAGCTGTTCCATCACTCTGGCACGCGCCTGGCGGAAAACATTCAGTTCTTCCCTGACATCTGTGATCTCATATTGATGTATCTGATATTCACTCTTGTGGTAATAGAGTATTTTACCGATGGCGATTCCGGAAAAGGCACCGGTTCCCTTGTAAATATCCATGTTAAACTCCTTAGTCGCAGGCAGCCTTAAATTCAGTCCAGTTCTTCTGATACTGTGCGTCTGCGTCCTGGCTTACATTCTGGACGATCTCGCCCTTTGTAACGTCATCCGGAACTACCAGATCCGGATTTACCAGTTCATCTGCTGCTTTATTTGTACTGTAATATCCGATATACTCTGTGCATTTTGCCGCAACTTCCGGCTGCATGATATAATCCATAAAGGAATATGCTGCATCCTTATCCGGTGCTTCACTCGGAATAAACATTCCCATAATTCCAAATCCAAGTCCTTCTTCCGGATATACTACCTTCAGGTCCGGGTTCTCTGCGAGAGCTGCCGTTACCTGAGAAGTATAAAGAAATGCAACACTTGCCTCTCCGTTAAGAAGTGCATTCTGTGTGTTGTCATCCTGAATCAGACGTACATTCGGAGCAAGCTCCAGAAGCTTCTCTCCTGTTTTCTTGATCACGTCTACGTCCTCTTCATTCATGCTCTCTCCCATGGAAAGCTGAGTGATACCATTGATCACACGATAATTGGCAGTCAATGCAATGCTATCCTCCAGAGACAGATCCCAGAGATCTTTATATCCTTTAATATCAATATCTACCTGCTCCGGATCATAAACGATCAGAGGAATACCTGCTCCATACGGAACTGTGTATTCATCATCCGGGTCATAAAACTGTCCCTGATATAAAGGATTGATATTTCCGATATTCTCCAGAGAATCCTTATCCAGTTTCTCAGCCAGTCCGTCTGAAATGGCAGTTTCCAGAATATAATCATCTGCGATTACAATATCGTAATCACCGCCTTTTGCCATGGAGAGTTTCTCAAGCATAGTTTCGTCCGTATCAAAGTTTGAATAGACAACCTTAACACCTGTCTCTTTTTCAAAATCGTCCAGAACTTCCTGTGGGAACATTCCTTCCCATGTAAAAAGTACAAGTTCTTTATCATCTCCTGCATCCTTAAATCCGGTAAATACAGATCCGGCCATTAATGCACACATTACTACTGCAAGTACTCTTTTTTTCATAAACAGTCTCCCTTCTTATGCCCTGCATTGTTGTCTGTAGCAGCCCCAATCCGCCTTCCACTGTATCGGCAGACAGCGGCTATCCTTTTTTACTTTGCTTTTACTTTTGTCCAGAGTTCTGCAAATTTCTGCTTGATCTTTGGTTGCTGATAAGCAAAGATTTCGTTATTCGGGTTGGTTGTATCCGGAATATAAGAACTGATTCCGGCATAGTCCCCCTCCTTCATTGTTTCAAAAGCACTCTTCACTGTAGAAGTATACCCTACTTCTTCCGTATTGGAAAGAGCAGATTTATCACTGATCATAAAATTGATGAATTCATGGGCAAGCTGTACCTCGCTGCAGTCCTTTGTGATAACCATTGCATCGTACCATCTGTTGGTTCCCTGTTCCGGCGTAAAGTAGTCCAGATTCGGGTTTTCGCTGATAATGTAAGATGCGTCTCCGGAATACACAACTGCCAACGCTTTGTTTCCTGAAATCATGTTGTCGATCACATCATCCCCTGCATAGATCGGATCCATAGTGTCACGCTGATCAATCAGCCACTGATAAGCCTCCTCAATCTCAGCTTCATTTGTAGTATTCATAGAATACCCAAGTGCTTTTAATGCTATCATAAAGGAATCTCTCTCAGAATCATACATGTAAATATTTCCTTTATATTCAGGATTACACAGAAGATTCCATCCATCTTTCAGGTCAGCCTCATTTACTACTGTCTTATCATAAAGGATTCCTACTGTTCCCCAGAAATATGGACAGGAATAACGGTTGCCCGGATCATAGCTCTGGTTCATGACATCATTCAGCAGATTTTTCTTATTCGGAATTTCCTTCCAGTCAAGTGCCTGCAGATATTCTTCTTTGATCAGTCTCTCAATCATGTAATCAGACGGAATCAGCACATCATAAGTCTCACCGCTTGAAAGCTTGGTATACATCATCTCATTTGACTCAAAAGTCTCGTATACAATGGTACAATCATACTCTTTCTCGAAATCTTCGAGCAGGGAAAGATCCATGTACTCTCCTGCATTGTAGACTTTCAGCACATGAGTGGACTGTGCCACGAATCCCCATTTGATCAGCCCTGCCGTAACAGCAACAACCAGAACTACAGAAACAGTTTTTACTGCTTTCCTGTTCAGCTTCCTGGCTTTATTCTTAAACTTCGGAAGCAGATTGGCTAAAAGCAGTACCACGATGATGACTACGATCACAATGGTTGACAAAGCATTGATCGTTGGATTGATACGCTTTGTCATATTATATACAACAATAGAGATATTCTTTACACCATTTCCTGATACGAAATAGGAAATAACGAAATCATCAAATGACATGGTGAATGCAAGCAGTGCGCCTGCAAAAATACCCTCTTTGATCATCGGCACGATAACCTTTGTCAGAGCCTGAAAAGGAGTTGCCCCAAGGTCCATGGCAGCATTTGCCATATTCGGATCCAGAGCCCTTACCTTCGGATAAACGCTGGTAATTACATACGGAGTACAGAATGCGATATGTGCCAGCAGCATAGTCAGATACCCTTTTCGAAATCCCAGAGAAGAGAACAAGAGCATCAGACTGATTGCAGTTACGATCTCAGGATTCAGAATCGGTATATTATTAATATTCAAAAGCAGTTCCTTGATTACCTTCTTTGATTTGGATAAACCGATCGCTGTAATGGTTCCAAGTATTGTAGAAACAATGGTCGCAATGATCGCAATGGTAACAGATACATAAACTGCCTTAATTACTTCCCCATTACCGAGAAGTTCCTGATACCAGCGCAGGGAAAAGCCTGTAAATCTGGTCAGTGACTTGGATGAGTTAAAGGAAAATATCATCGTCACCAGGATTGGCAGGTAAAAGAAAGCAAGGCAGAGTACTACATATAACATTGAGAAAAATTTATTATTACGTTTCATGCCGTCCTCCCTTATTCATCTTTATCCATCTTCTTCATCAGGCTCATAAAGATCAGAATGAGCACAGCCAGAATCAGAGAAATCGCACTTCCGAAGTTCCAGTCGCCAACAGAGATAAACTGAGACTCGATCAGGTTACCGATCAGCATGTACTGTCCGCCTCCGAGAAGTTTCGGAATAACGAATGTGGAAATAGACAGCAGGAATACCATCATGATTCCATTGAGCACGCCGGGGATGGACAATTTCCAGATAACCTTTGTGAAGGTCTGGAATTTATTTGCTCCCAGGTCATAGGCAGCCTCGATAAAGGATTTGTCCATTTTGCTCAGGGATGTATGGATCGGGATGATCATAAACGGCATAAAGTTACAGACCAGGCCAACCACTACGGAAAAGTCCGTATACATCATTGTCACCGGAGAAATCCCCAGTAATCCAAGCAAATGGTTAATGATACCATTGTCTGACAGCAGGTTCATCCATGCATAAGTACGCAGAAGCATATTGATCCATTCCGGAATAGTTACCAGCAGGATCAGAAGACTCTGGGATTTCTCCGGACATTTGGAAATAATATATGCCAGAGGATAGCCAAGTCCCAGACAGATGACCGTCGTCAGGATTCCAAGCTTAAAAGACTTGAAAATAACGCTCATATAAGTAGCTTCCAGGAATTTGCGGAAATTCTCCAGAGTAAAGGAGAACGTCAGCACTTCGTTTCCATCTTCTGTAAATGCATATAATGCGATCAGTATCAGCGGGATGACAATGACCACAAATGCCCACACAAGATATGGTTTGATAAGATTTCTGTACTGTTTCATCAGTAGCTTCCCATCTTACACATAACATGGATGTCTTCAGGCCCGAATTTCAGTCCCACTTCCCTTCCGACTTCCGCATAATCTGTGGTATGAACCATATAAGTACGAAGCTCTTGTTTCGATCAGGATTTCATAATGCACGCCCTTGAATGTAATATTGCGCACAATTCCCCTGATCTTTGCCTGACCGGGATCTACGATATCCAGATCCTCAGGTCTTAACACAACTTCGATCTCTTCATTATCCTCAAATCCCTTATCCACACATTCAAACTCAAATCCGTCAAAAGCAACCAGATAATCGCGGATCATGGTTCCCTCGATAATATTGGATTCACCGATAAAGCCTGCAACAAAACGGTTTTCCGGCTCATTGTAGATATCTGTAGGAGAACCGATCTGCTGAATCTCACCGTTATTCATAACAACAACCGTATCTGACATGGACAGGGCTTCTTCCTGGTCATGGGTAACATAGATGAAAGTGATGCCTACTTCCTGCTGAATCTTCTTTAATTCTACCTGCATCTGTTTACGGATTCTTTGCATCCAGTGCACCCAGGGGCTCATCTAAAAGCAGGACCTTCGGCTCATTTACCAGAGCTCTGGCAATGGCCACTCGCTGCTGCTGGCCACCGGAGAGCAGAGTTACATCTCTTTTCCCAAAGCCTTCCAGACCAACCATCTTCAGCATACGCTCCACCTTCTGGGCGATGACAGTTTTATCGACCTTCTTCAGGTTCAGCCCGAAACCGATGTTCTCTGCCACATTTAAATGAGGAAAAAGAGCATACTTCTGAAACACAGTATTAACCTCTCTCTTGTACGGGGGAAGCTTGGAGATCTCAATTCCGTTAAACAGTACTTCTCCGTCACTTGGTTCTTCAAAGCCTGCAATGATTCGAAGGGTGGTTGTCTTTCCACATCCGCTGGGTCCCAAAAGTGTCAGGAATTCCTTTTCATAAATATCCAGATTGATGCCGCGCAAAACCTGCTGATCATCAAAATTCTTGGTCAGATTTTTTAACTCAATCAGTTTGTTCATCATCTTTTCCTTCCTCTGAATGTATTCTGTTTTTTCTCTGTTTTTTATAATCCGGCTGTTCCAAAAGCATCTGCCGGCTGTTCAGAATGTTCCTAAAAGCTATAACAATTACTTTTTCTTCTTTGTTATCAGTGAATAAACAATAAAAATAACCAGTGTAGCTGCCAGCAATATGGTACATAACGCATTGATTTCCGGCGTCACTCCTGTTTTCAGCTGTGTGTACACCTTGATCGGCAACGTAGACAGACGCGGTCCGTTTACAAAGATACTTATTACCACATCATCCATGGACATGGCAAACGCAAGCAGCGAACCTGAAATTACAGCCGGCATAATTAAGGGCAGCGTAATATCCCGGAAAGCCCTGAACGGTCCTGCACCCAGATCCCTTGCCGCCTCTTCCAACGCAGGGTCCATTCCCGCCAGTCTTGCCTTCACTTCCATCAGAATATAAGGCACACAGAATATCGTATGACCTATTAACAGTGTCAGCATGCCAAAAGGCAGGTTCAACATATAAAAGAATGCCATCAGCACCATACCAAGGATGATCTCCGGTATCATTAACGGCAATATGGAAATGTATTCCAGTGCACCTTTTGACTTCCAGTGAATCCTTGACAGGCCAACTGCGCCCAGAGTACCGATCACTGCACTAACCAGACAGCTTAATACCCCAAGGATCAGACTGTTTACCAGTGCTTCCAGCATTGCTCTGTCATGGATCAGTTCCTGATACCATTTCAGGGAAAAGCCTGTAAATTTCACCGGCAGTTTGGATTCATTAAATGAGAAAACGATCACTACTGCAATAGGGAGATACATCAGGAAGAAAATCAGCCCCATATAAAATCCGGCAAATCTTGAATTCTTTTTCATCCGATTCCCTCCAGTTCTCTGGCATTTGTCACTTTCCTGTAGATCATGATCAGTACAGTTGTAAGTACCATCATCACCACAGCAAGTGCTGCTGCAAATGGCCAGTTACTTCCTCTTGTCATCTGATCCTGGATCAGGCTTCCGACAAGTACCACTTTATTTCCGCCCAGGATATCTGCAATAAAGAACAGTCCCATGGATGGCACGAAAGTCAGGATCACACCCGAAAGCAACCCGGGCAGTGTAAGCTTCAGTGTTATGGTAAAAAATGCCTGTATTCTGGATGCACCAAGATCTCTGGCAGCCTCCACATAAGACCAGTCCAGCTTCTCTGCGCTGGAGTATACAGACATAATCATAAACGGGAGTAGCACATAAATCATACCGATCACAATTGCCGGATAGCTGTACAGGATGGACAGCGGTTTCTCAATGATCCCGAGTTTTATCAATACAAAATTCAAAAGTCCTTTTTTCTGCAGAATAATGATCCAGCCATACAGACGAATCAGGGAATTTACCCAGAACGGTGTGGACAACAGAAGCTGTGCCTTTTTCTTTCTGTGCTCCGGCAGCCTCGCCATGAAATACCCGAACGGATAGCCGATCAAAGCGATCACTATCGTACTGGTAAATGCCAGCTTCAGTGATTCCACAAATGTATTCAGGTATACAGGTTCCAGAATATTTCTGTAATTGTCCAGCGTAAATTTCCAGGTCACCCCAAATCCTCTGGACGGCGTAGCAAAACTAAGCGCCACCATATAGATAAGAGGGCATACCACAAACACAATGGTAAAAATGTACAGTGGAAGTGCCATCCATGCAGAACTGTCAGAACGGCTTCTACGCTTCTTCATGAATATCCTCCCTGTCTACCAGTACTGCATCTGCCGGCAGGAAACTGCATCTTACTGTCTGGCCTTCTGCTACGGATGCGTCGATTCCGTATCTGCTGGCAATCAATTGTGTACCATCGCTCAGCTTCAGGGTTACACGAAGCTGACCTCCTGCAAAGTTCTTCTCTGTAACAGTCGCCTGTAAGCCCGATATACTATTCGTATCATGTATATCCGAAATCCCACCTGCCATACTTATATCAACAATGTCTCCGTTATCTGTACCGGTATCACCGATTGCGGCAGCTTCCTGTAACAATACATTTTCACTTCTCACAGCCAGAGTTACGTTCTCTCCTGCTGTAAGGTGCTGTTTTGCCCCTGTATCCTTTGTATCCTGCTGACTTGCTTCAAGCTTTACAATTACCTTGTCATTTCCAATTTTTACGATTGCATTCTGTCCCTGAATACTCTCTGCAACTCCATGCAGGATATTCGCATTTCCTACAAATGTTGCCACATAACTGGTCTTTGGATGATTATAGATCTCATCCGGTGTTCCGATCTGCTCTATACGTCCGTCCCTCATCACCGCGATCCTGTCAGACATATTGATAGCTTCTTCCTGATCATGAGTGATATAGATAAATGTAATTCCCAGTTTCTTCTGCAGATGCTTCAGTTCTATCTGCATCGCACGGCGAAGCTGCAGATCCAGTGCTCCCAGCGGTTCATCCAGAAGCAATACTTTGGGATTATTCACCAGTGCTCTCGCAATGGCAACTCTCTGTTTCTGACCGCCCGAGAGTTCGGAAGGCTTTCTTTTTTCATATCCTTCAAGCTGAACCAGTTCCAGCATCTGAGAAACTTTTTTCCTGATCTCACTCTTAGGAACTTTTTTCAGCTTCAGACCATAGCCAATATTCTCCGCAACATTCATATGCGGAAAGAGCGCATAATTCTGAAATACCGTATTCACATCCCTCTGGTTCGGCTCCAGACCTGTCACTTCCCTGCCGTCCAGCCAGACACTTCCTGCATCGGGCTGTTCCAGACCGGCAATGATTCGCAGCGTTGTCGTCTTGCCGCATCCCGAAGATCCCAACAAAGTAATAAACTCTCCTTTACTGATCTCAAGACTGATATTATCCAGAACTGCTTCGCCTTCTGTAAAACTTTTCTTTATCTCTTTCAGTTCAAGTGAAATCTCTGCCAACTATACTCAGCTCCTTTCATGTAAAAAAGTTACCAACTAAAAAAGATACAAAACCACGCGTAAAAGCTCTCGCCCCTACATCGGCTTATGCCAATGCTGACGCCTGTTACAGTGCCAGTCTCTGCATGGTTTCGCATCTGTATATGTCCATTTTTCCAATTATAGATATATCCGGTCCGTCCTGTTCCATCCAGTCTGCGGGCACTCCTGACCATGATGTCCACATAAGAAAACCGGAAATCAACCATTCTTCTTGATAGATTCCCGGTCATTATTTATTTGGTATAATCCAAAAGTTATATTAAAGGATAGGCCCGAGATTGTCAAGTAAATTTCTCTTTACAATCATTTCAATTCCTACCGGCAATTTTAAGGTACTCACCATACGAACCTCCATAAAAACATAAAAAATCCACTATACTCTGCTTTTCAGTATAGCGGATTTTCTATAAAATTACAATTGCCCAATATCTTTCAAGCTGAAAATGAGACTCGAACTCACGACCCCTTCATTACGAGTGAAGTGCTCTACCGACTGAGCTATTTCAGCTTATGCTGTAATCTGTCAGAAATTGATAATTCTGACAGCCACAGCATTTAGTTTATAATATTATTTCTTCTCTGTCAAGTCCTTTTTGACCGGTATTTTCTCCTCCGTTTTATTCACTATTTGGGGTGCTTCTTTTGTCACCTTTTTCGTCACCGGTTTCACTGCAGTTTTTACAGCTGCTTTTGTTTTCCCGGCAGCCTTGCGTACAGTTCTTGTCTTGGTAATGGATTTCTTGATCTGGCCATGCTCGGCAGCGGGCTTTTTCTCTGTTTCTTCCGGAGTGCAGGTAAAGACTGCCACACCAAGTGCCGGAAGCTTTACTGTGATGGAATACTCTCTCTCATCACACTCAGCCTTCTTCGCTGCTTTCACTCTCGTATTTACTACACCATTACCACCGTACTTTTTATCATCACTGTTAAAGATTTCTTTATATTTGCCGGCAAAAGGAACTCCCACATTGTAGTTTTCATATGGAATTGCCGCGAAATTGCAAACAGCCAGAATAGTTTCTTCCGGTTTCTCTGTCTTTCTCATGAATGCGATCACATTCTCCTCATACTTCATCAGCTGAACCCATTCAAATCCATCATATTCATCATCCAGCTGATAAAGTGCAGAATGAGCAAGATACATATTATTGAGGTCTTTGACACATAATTCCAGTTCTTTCGGCATATCTTTGTCCGGTGCCATCATCTTGCATCCCGGATGAAGCATCATATAAGCATAAGCCTCTCTGATCTGCGCATTCTTCTGTTCTTCACTTCCCGGCAGCCTATCTGCGAAATCCTTCAATGTACCAACATCCCTGCTGCCAAGGGTCAGAATATAATGTTCACAGTATGCATAGAGCATGGACATGGTCAGCTGATCATGGTAATTCTTTCTCTCAATAGGATCCTTGCTCAGATATTCAAGCAGATCTTTTGTCCATCCACCACTCCATTTATAGTCAAATCCCAGATGGTCATTTCCCACACTGTCTGTCAGCTCCGGCCAGAGTCCGTTCTCCTGAGCAACTAAAAGCAATCCGGGATTTCTCTCCTTTATCACAGAATTCAGATGCTTCAGAAATTCCAGAGCATCCAGGTTTTCATTGGTTCCGTAAATATTAGGTGTCCACTCTCCCGGATTTCTGCCATAATCCAGATACAGCATGGCATCCACATCATCCATACGCAGACCGTCAGCATGGTAAACCTCAGCCCAGAAGCAGGCATTGGAAATCAGAAAATCCTTAACCATCGGGCTTCCGTAATTATAGAGCAGTGTTCCCCAGAACGGATGAATCGCCTCTGCCGGATTCTGTCTCTCATAAAGAGGTGTTCCGTCAAATTTCTCCAGACCGGAGGCATAACGTGGAAACTGTGCAGGTGTCCAGTCCAGGATCACACCGATCCCCGCCTGATGCAGCTCATCTACCAGCTTCTGAAAATCCGCCACGCTTCCAAATCTGGAAGTAGGTGCATAATATGCATATGTAGAATAACCACCTGTAATATCATCCAGGTATTCCATCACAGGATGGAGTTCCACATGGGTAAAATCTTTCTCTGCCAGAAATTCCACCAGTTCCTCAGCAGATTTCCATTCCTCCAGAGATGTTTCGTATATAGAAACTGGCTGTTTCCTGTCATCAAATCTGTGACGCTCTTTCATCCAGTCTCCGTCATTCCACTGAAAAGCACTTACATCTGCTACCACAGATGCTCCCTCAGAATCATACTCTGCACTGTTCCCATAAGGATCAGCCTTTAACAGAACTTCGCCACCCTTAACTTTAATTTCATATTTATAATGTGTTCCTGCTTCTACGCCCGGAACAAACAGCTCAAAGATACCGGACATAGGCATACGATGCATAATGGTTGCACGTCCGATCCATCCATTAAAATCACCTGCAATATTTACACTCACTGCGTTCGGAGCCCAGACAGCAAAAAGAGTACCTTTCACTCCTTTAATCTCCATAGGATGCGCACCCAGCTTCTTATATGCCTCATAATAAACACCTGCGCAGAAAGCCTTCTCCTCTTCCTCTGTGATCTGGCATGGAAAAGCATAGGGATCATAACATTCTGTCTCTGTCTCTCCCATTTTTATAAGGAATCTGTATTCCGGCACCTTGCGTACAGGAAGCAATACTGCAAAATATCCGGCCTCGTCCTCTTTCTCGCAGGCATAGGTTTTCTTTCCGCTGATCACACTGACTTCTTCTGCATCAGGAAAAAATCCCTGAATAAGAACTCCGTCCTGTGTGATCCTTGGTCCCATCACATCTCTGGGAGCAGTTTCCTCTCCATACACAATAGCTTCAATTCTCGGCCAGTCCATATAGCCGTATACTTTTTCGTCCATAGCTGCGTTACCTCCCCGATTGTCAGAAATATGATGATCGGTTACTCTTACCGGCAGCGTATTTACGGTACATTAAACGTCACCTGTAAACAATAACAAATCAAGTTATGTTTATTTTAGCATCTTTGCACAAAAAAATAAAGAAAATTGTTTGACAAATTCCCTTTCCTGCGCTAAATTTATGTTATTAACCATGGAAGGAATCTTGTTCCGGATACTATGCTTCTTTCCATCACAACAAGGAGGATACAAAATGGGAAACAAAGCCTTTGACGTAACCGCATTAGGCGAATTATTGATTGACTTTACTGAAAACGGCATCAGCGCACAGGGAAATCCTATGCTGGAAGCCAATCCGGGCGGTGCTCCATGCAATGTGCTTGCAATGCTTGAGAAGCTTGGCAAAAAAACTGCATTCATCGGCAAAGTCGGAAACGACATGTTCGGAACCCAGCTTAAGAATGCCGTAGAGGAAGTAGGGATCGACACCCGCAACCTTGTGATCGACAACGAGGTACACACAACACTTGCCTTTGTACATACTTATCCTGACGGAGACAGAGATTTCTCCTTCTACCGTAACCCGGGTGCAGATATGATGCTCACCAAAGATGAAATCCAGGAAGACCTGATCAGAGATTCCAGAATCTTCCACTTCGGAACTCTTTCTTCCACTCACGAGGGAGTACGCGAGGCAACCCGCTATGCCATCGACGTTGCAAAGGAAGCCGGATGTATTGTCAGCTTCGACCCGAACCTTCGTCCGCCATTATGGAAATCTCTGGATGACGCAAAGGCAGAGATCGAATACGGCCTTGGCAAATGCGATATTCTGAAAATCTCAGATAACGAAGTTGAATTCCTCTTCGGAACTACAGACTACGACAAAGGTGCCGCACTTCTGAAAGAGAAATACAACATTCCGCTTATCCTTATCACACTTGGAAAAGACGGAAGCCGCGCTTACTACAAAGATATGAAAGTGGAAGCTGCTCCTTTCCTTCAGGAAAAGACTATCGAGACAACAGGTGCAGGCGATACCTTCTGCGCAAGTTCCTTAAACTATGTTCTGGAACATGGTCTGGACAATCTGACAGAAGAGAACTTAAAAGAACTGCTCACATTCGCTAATGCGGCAGCTTCTCTTATTACTACACGCAAGGGTGCTCTTCGCGTTATGTCCACCAAAGAAGAAGTTCTTGACTTTATGAAATCAAGAGGATGCTGATTGCGAATATCCGCTTGATCATCCAAAACTTTGAAGAAGCCCTCTGGCACCGCCAGACCGGGCTTCTTTTTTATCCTAAAAATAAAAGCAAAAATATCTCCCGGCAATTGAAAATCTCAATTGGCCAGGAGATATTTGAAATATATACATCCTTATTATAATTCAACGATCATTATAAAAATACTGAACCGTTAGCTTCTAACTTACTATTTATTTTACCACACGTACTCTTGATACGCCTTCGATTGCTTTCAGTTCATCCAGTGCTTCTTTGGATGCTGTGCTTTCCAGATCGATCAGAGTATAAGCGTATTCGCCTTTACTCTTATTTGTCATATCTGCGATGTTCAGGCCTTCTGCACCGAGAATCTTGGTGAACTGACTGATCATGTTCGGGATATTTTTGTGGCAGATTGCGATACGTCCTACTGCTACGCAGGTTCCCATATCACAGTTCGGGAAGTTTACAGAGTTCTTGATGTTTCCGTTCTCAAGGAAATCTCTTACTTCTTTCACTGCCATTACCGCACAATTTTCTTCGGATTCCTCTGTGGATGCTCCAAGATGTGGAGTTACCAGAATTCCGGCATGACCTGCTACGGTATGGTTTGCAAAGTCTGTCACATATTTCTTCACTTTTCCGCTGTCTAATGCTTCGATCAGAGCATCCTCATCAACCAGAAGATCGCGGGCAAAGTTCAGAAGTACTACGCCGTCTTTCATCTTGTCTAATGCTTCTTTGTTGATCATCTGTCTTGTGCTGTCAAGAAGAGGTACATGGATGGTGATATAATCGCACTGGGAATAAATCTCATCCAGGCTCTTGATATGTTTGATAGTGCGGGAAAGATTCCATGCAGCATCAATAGAGATGTACGGGTCATATCCGTATACTTCCATTCCAAGAGCAGATGCAGCGTTTGCTACCATTGCTCCGATTGCACCAAGGCCGATGATACCAAGTTTCTTACCCATGATCTCGCAGCCTGCGAACTGCTTCTTCTGTTTCTCGGCAAGTTTGTCAATGTCCTCTTTGTCTTTCTCTTTGGCAACCCATTCGATACCGCCGACGATATCACGGGATGCAAGGAGCATACCTGCGAGAACAAGTTCCTTAACGCCGTTTGCATTGGCACCCGGTGTGTTAAATACTACGATACCTTTCTCTGCGCAGTCTTTGACAGGAATGTTATTGACACCTGCACCTGCACGTGCGATTACTTTTACGCTCTCCGGAAGTTCCATATCATGCATCTTAGCACTTCTTACAAGGATGGCATCGGTTCCTTCCAGTTCTTCTGTTTTCTTATAGTCTTCATCAAATAATCCCAGACCTTTTTCTGCGATGGGATTCAGGCAATGATACTGAAACATTATGCATTCTCCTCCTCAAACTTCTTCATGAAAGCAACCAGTGCTTCTACACCTTCTTTTGGCATAGCGTTGTAGATACTTGCACGCATACCGCCGACTGTACGATGTCCTTTTAAGTTTACAAGTCCTGCCTCTTTTGCTTCTTTTACAAATTTGGCATCCATATCCTTGTCACCTGTTACGAATGGTACGTTCATAAGAGAACGGTCTTTTGCTACGACTGTTCCTTTGAAGAGTTTGCTCTGATCCAGATAATCATAGAGGATCTTTGCTTTCTCTTCGTTGCGTCTCTTCATTTCTTCCAGACCACCCATTTTCTTCAGCCATTTGAAGACTTTACCGCATACATAGATGCAGTAGCAGTTCGGTGTGTTGTAAAGAGAACCTGCATCAGCCTGTGTTTTAAATTTCAGCATAGTTGGGGTGCCTTCCAGAACATCGTCTGTAATCAGGTCTTCGCGGATAATGGAGATTACCATACCCGCAGGTCCGATGTTCTTCTCAACACCGCCGTAGATGATTCCATATTTGGATACATCAACCGGCTCAGATAAGAAGCAGGAAGAAACATCTGCTACCAGAGTTTTTCCTTTTGTGTTCGGGAGTTCTTTGAATTTTGTTCCGTAAATTGTGTTGTTTTCACAAATGTATACATAGTCCGCATCCGGGCTGATCGGCAGATCGCTGCAGTCAGGAATGTAAGAGAATGTCTTATCTTCGGAAGAAGCGATCTTGTTTGCTTTTCCATATTTCTGCGCTTCCTGATATGCTTTCTTTGCCCACTGACCTGTAACAATGTAATCAGCAACTTTATTCTTCATGAGGTTCATTGGAATTGCAGCAAACTGCTGGGAAGCTCCGCCCTGAAGGAATAATACCTTGTAGTTATCCGGAATCTTCATCAGGTCGCGCAGATCCTGCTCTGCTTCGTCGATGATTTTCTGGAAGTCAGCGCTTCTGTGGCTCATTTCCATTACAGACATACCAGTTCCCTGATAGTCCATCATCTCCTCTGCAACTTCTTTTAATACCTCTTCCGGCAGTACAGCCGGTCCTGCGGAAAAATTATACACTCTGCTCATTGTTTTTCATATCCTCCTCATCAAAAATATCATCAATGCTTGCGCCTGCCGGTACCATCGGGAATACGCTGAGATCCTGATCGATCATACAGTCAAGTACGATTGGTCCCGAACATGCAAGTGCTTCTTTCAAAGCAGGTTCCACTTCATCCATGGTAGTGATACGGATTGCCTTCGCACCCATAGCCTCTGCCAGTTTTACAAAATCAACGGAATCATTTAAAATTGTATGGGAATATCTGTGGTCGTAGAACAATGTCTGCCACTGACGCACCATTCCAAGTACATGGTTATTAAGTACGATTTCAATCAATGGTTTGCCGCAGCGGACTGCTGTGGCGATCTCATTCATATTCATACGGAAGCATCCGTCACCTGCGATATTTACTACCGTCTTGTCCGGTCTTCCCATCTTCGCACCGATTGCCGCTCCAAGTCCATATCCCATCGTTCCTAATCCACCGGATGAAAGGAATGTTCTTGGTTCTTTATATTTGAAATACTGAGCTGCCCACATCTGGTTCTGGCCTACTTCTGTAGTGATGATCGCGTCACCTTTTGTCAGCTCGTAAAGTTTCTCGATAATGTATGGACCTGTCAGCTGGGAATGATCATATCTTAGCGGATATTTCTCTTTCAGTTCGCTGATATGTGCTGTCCACTCCGGATGTTTCATCTCCGGGAGTTCTTTCAGGATTCGTTTCAGAACTTCTTTCTCATCTCCTACGATACTTGCATCTACGATAATGTTCTTATTAATCTCCGCAGCATCTACATCGATCTGGAGAATCTTTGCATTCTTAGCGAAAGTCTTTGTATTTCCTGTGACACGGTCGCTGAACCTGGCTCCCAGAACGATCAGAAGGTCACACTCGGAAACGCCGAGGTTTGATGCTTTTGTTCCATGCATTCCAAGCATTCCTGTATAGAAAGGATCTTCGCCGGAAAATCCACCTTTCCCCATAAGGCTGTCACATACCGGAGCATCGATTTTGTGAGCAAGTTCTGTCACTTCTTTGGATGCCTCGGAGATAATTGTTCCGCCGCCTGTGAAGATGAACGGTTTCTTTGCATCTTTGATCATCTGGACTGCTGTTTCGATGTCCTTATCTTTGATTGTATCTACTTTTGGTGTAATGGCTGCCGGAGTGCAGGCATTGTATTCATATTTCGCGCCTGTCACATCCTTTGTCACATCTACAAGTACAGGACCCGGGCGGCCGCTCTTTGCAATATAGAATGCTCTGCGGACAGTATCTGCCAAAGTTGTAATGTCTTTTACGATAAAGCTGTGCTTTGTGATCGGCATTACGATTCCTGTAATATCAACCTCCTGGAAAGAATCCTTTCCGAGAAGCGGGGTTCCTACATTACATGTGATTGCCACCATTGGTACGGAATCCATGTATGCAGTAGCGATTCCTGTTACCAGATTGGTAGCTCCGGGACCGGAGGTTGCGAGACATACACCGACTTTGCCGGTAGCTCTTGCATATCCGTCTGCCGCATGGGAAGCTCCCTGCTCATGGGAAGTCAGTACATGTGTGATCTGGTCTTTATATTCATAGAGGGCGTCATATACATTCAGGATGGCACCGCCCGGATATCCGAATACAGTGTCAACGCCCTGTTCTTTTAAACATTCAACGATGATTTCAGCGCCTGTAAGCTGCATCTTTACGTATCCTCCTAACTTTTCAGGCAGGAATCACAGGTTATGCTGCAATTCCCGCCGGGTACTTGTTCATCTTTATTTTGCTTTTGGTACCTCAAGGATTGCTCCTCTGTTTCCGGAGGTTACCATTGCAGCATATCTTGCAAGATATCCTGTTGTTACCTTTGGCTTGCGAGGCTGCCATTTTGCTTTTCTTGCCTGCATTTCTTCATCAGAAACCTTGATCTCCAGTTTCAGTTCCGGAATGTTGATGCTGATGATATCGCCCTCTTCAACAAGTGCGATCGGTCCGCCGACTGCTGCTTCCGGTGATACGTGTCCGATGGATGCTCCTCTGGATGCACCGCTGAAACGTCCGTCTGTGATCAGGGCTACTGAAGATCCCAGTCCCATACCTGCGATTGCAGATGTAGGATTCAGCATCTCTCTCATGCCAGGGCCGCCTTTCGGTCCTTCGTAACGGATAACTACTACGTCACCCTCTACGATCTTGCCGCCTTTGATAGCTGCGATTGCGTCTTCCTCGCAGTCAAAGACTCTTGCAGGTCCTTCATGGACCATCATCTCTTCTACAACTGCAGAACGTTTTACAACACCGCCGTCCGGTGCAAGGTTACCTTTAAGTACTGCAAGTCCGCCTGTCTGGCTGTATGGATTGTCGATTGGTCTGATAACTTCAGGATTTAAGTTTACACAGTCTTTGATGTTCTCGCCTACTGTCTTGCCTGTGACTGTCATGCACTCAGTATGAAGGAGTCCCTTCTTATTCAGTTCGTTCATAACTGCGTATACA
This sequence comes from Blautia sp. CGZ-1-C1, assembly GCF_056504575.1. Classification (NCBI taxonomy): domain Bacteria; kingdom Bacillati; phylum Bacillota; class Clostridia; order Lachnospirales; family Lachnospiraceae; genus Blautia; species Blautia sp. CGZ-1-C1. Next base: position 2,675 of record NZ_JBWLUT010000064.1, on the reverse strand, counting down.
CCGCCTGCTTCGTTCAAGTCTTCCATATATGTTGGGCCTGCAGGTGCAAGGTGGCAGAGATTCGGAGTCTTTGCGCTGATCTCGTTTGCAAAGCTGATATCAAAGTCCATTCCGATCTCATGAGCAATAGCCGGAAGGTGAAGCATACTGTTTGTGGAGCATCCAAGTGCCATGTCTACTGTCAGGGCATTGAGGATTGCTTCTTTTGTCATGATGTCTCTTGGACGGATGTTCTTTCTGTACATTTCCATAACCTGCATACCTGCGTGTTTTGCAAGACGGATACGTTCGGAATATACAGCAGGGATGGTTCCGTTTCCTTTCAGACCCATACCAAGAACCTCTGTCAGACAGTTCATGGAGTTTGCTGTGTACATACCGGAACAGGATCCGCAGGTAGGACATGTTTTCATTTCACATTCTGTCAGGCCGTCCTCATCAAGTTTCCCTGCTGCGTAAGCACCTACTGCCTCGAACATACTGGAAAGGCTTGTCTTGTGTCCGTTCAGATGTCCGGCAAGCATCGGGCCACCGCTTACAAATACAGTAGGAACATTCAGTCTGGCTGCTGCCATCAGAAGTCCGGGTACGTTCTTGTCACAGTTTGGAATCATTACCAGTGCATCAAACTGATGTGCCATTGCCATAGCTTCTGTGGAATCTGCGATCAGATTCTCTGGTGACAAGAGAATATTTCATTCCAACGTGTCCCATTGCAATACCGTCACATACTGCGATTGCCGGGAACATAACAGGTGTACCGCCTGCCATTGCCACACCAAGCTTAACTGCCTGTGTGATCTTGTCAAGGTTCATATGACCCGGTACAATTTCATTGTAAGAACTTACGATACCTACCAGAGGTCTGTCCATTTCCTCTTTTGTCATTCCAAGAGCATTAAACAGGGAACGGTGAGGTGCCTGCTGTGTGCCTGTTTTTACTGCATCACTTCTCATTGTTTTATTTCCTCTTTTCTTACTGTTTTATTTATTTTTTAATGATTCAACCGGAATTCCTGACCCCGTAATCTGCCTGCGCCGGCTGAATCCTCTTAATATCAATTCTTACAGAGCTGCTGCGATCAGATCGCCCATCTCTTTTGTTCCTACAAGTTTGCATCCCTCTGACATGATATCGCCTGTGCGGTATCCCTCTGTCAGGACTTTCTGTACTGCTGCTTCCACTGCATCTGCTTCTTTATCCATGTCAAGGGAGAAACGGAGCATCATTGCTGCGGAAAGGATGGTTGCGATAGGGTTTGCCTTATCCTGTCCTGCAATATCAGGTGCAGAACCATGGCTTGGCTCATAGAGACCGAATTTTGTTTCATTTAAGCTTGCAGAAGAAAGCATTCCGATGGAGCCTGTTACCATACTTGCCTCATCTGAAAGGATATCTCCAAACATATTCTCTGTAAGGATAACATCGAACTGTTTCGGATCACGTACAAGCTGCATTGCGCAGTTGTCAACCAACATATGCTCTAAGGTAACATCCGGATAATCTTTGGCAACTTCCTCTACCACTTTTCTCCAGAGTCTGGAAGAATCCAGAACATTTGCCTTGTCTACGCTTGTCACTTTATTTCTTCTCTTACGTGCGATCTCAAATGCTTTGATGGCAATACGACGGATTTCGTTTTCGTTATAGGAAAGTGTATCAATTGCTTTCTTCACACCGTTCTCTTCAATTGTCTGACGTTCTCCGAAATACAGACCGCCTGTAAGCTCACGTACAATGATCATGTCAAATCCGTCTCCGATGATCTCATCGCGGAGAGGGCACGCTTTTCTCAGCTCATTGTAAAGGTAAGCCGGTCTTAAGTTTGCAAAAAGATTTAATGCCTTACGGATTGCAAGAAGTCCTGCTTCCGGGCGTTTGGACGGCTCAAGCTTATACCATGGAGAAGTTTTTGCATCTCCGCCAATAGAGCCCATCAGTACGGCGTCTGATGATTTGGCAGTGGCAATTGCCTCATCAGTAAGGGGTACGCCGTGTACATCGATGGATGCACCGCCTAACAGAACTTCTGAATAGGAAAAGCTGTGTCCATATTTCTCGCATACCTTGTCCAGTACTTTCTTTGCTTCTCTTACGATTTCCGGTCCGATTCCGTCGCCGGGGATCAATGCAATCTTATAATCCATAATAATTTCCTCCAAAAATACTCTAATTGCGTAATTGTTATTATAATAACGCACTTTCCGACAGATTTCAACCTATTAAAGTGAAAAAATATAAAAGTGTTTTTTTCCGGACATTTTATTATAAAAAAAGCAGAACCACAGTCATCACTGACTATAGGTTCTGCTTTTTTATATCTCTTTCATTATTCGGCAGCGCTTCCGGCTTTTTCGACTTCAGCGATTGCCTGTTTTCTCATTGGAATACGGCAGTTTTTGTTATTACCGAATTCTACGATCACATCTTCTTCTGTCATGTCAATGACAACTCCATAAAAGCCGCCGGTAGTAACAATGCTGTCGCCAACCTCCATGTCATTTAACATTGCCTGAAGTCTCTTCTGCTCTTTTTTCTGAGGGCGAAGCATTAAGAAGTACATAATTCCAAACAGTACTACCATCCAGACAATAGCGCCAACCATACCCATTCCGCTTGATGCGTCCATTTTGATTCCTCCTGTAACTTATCCTGTTATTCTGCATATTTGCAG
>NZ_JBWLUT010000063.1:0-17623 GCF_056504575.1 Blautia sp. CGZ-1-C1 | reverse complement strand
CATTGACGCATTCATCGGAGTCTTCCTTATCATACAGAACATTCCAGGCAATACTGAAGCAGTACCTGCTATACTTTTCTTCGGTCGCCTGTATGGCTTTTTCCGATCTGTCAAAATACAGATTGATAATTACTGTATCTTCCACTTTTTTCACCTCACGTTTCTTTTATTTTGTCTTCATAAGATAAGACGGATTTTGAATGGTAAAGTTGCAGTTTTAATAAAAATAATTTTCTTTTTTCAGAGTAAACAATATACTGTCGAAAAGTCAACCTGTCTTTTCACAATTTCTGACTGGAGAAATGGAGTGTATTCTGATAAAATAGGCATATAAAGGAGGACAGACGGAAATCCTTACAAATGATAAAAGCAAAAAGAACAGCCGAAGACATTTTCAAGGCACGAATGAGGACTATACTTAACGAATACGGGAGTACCTAACCGATTTATCTGAAAGACAAAAATGCAGATGAAGTATTCCGGAAATTATACCGTCAGTCAATTACTCCAAATAGTTAACGGATAAAGATACCGCCATATTGACTTATCACAATCAATATGGCGGTATCTTTCTTAATACAGTTTCTTACATTTTCTATCTGTTCATTTCATTGTGCTGCACAATCTTTCTCATATTTCCAACCAGAAGCAATGTCAGTACAATGGTTACGATTTTAAACGGAATATTCATATAACCCTTACACAAATCCCAATATATGGCAATGCACATAACAGCAACAGTGCCTCCTGTCAATATGCACATGGACATTTTTGAGACATACATAGCTTTTCTCGCTTTGGTTTTATCGAATTTAAAACCTATTTTCAGATGCCGTGGATAGATATTTTTATATCTGTATGTACTCAGTACAATCCCCATCAGTCCATAGGAAACTATAATGCAGCTTCCTCCTGCTGATAAAAAGGGAAGAAATGTTACTGATTGTGGAAATATACCCAGATTTTCCAGGATATTTATGAAAAAGTTTATAAGAAATACGATTCCGCATCCACATCCCATCATCATTCCAAGCTGATTCTTCTGTCTCATGGCGATGTTAAAAACTGCGAAAATCAAAACTGCCAGAACACAGCATAAAAGTATAACTGCAATTGTTCCATATACAGATGACAGATAGGTCAAAATATAATCCGCATTAAAGGCCGGCAGATTTCCCATTACATCTGATCCACTTTTCCCTATCCATTTATTCTGCTGCCAGAATGAGTGCAGCATTCCGGTGAAATAATCCTCTTCTCCACCACCTGAAAAAATAGCCTGTATACGTGAGATCTGATATTCTGTCAGGCTGCTGCTCAGATACCTGATCAGAAAAGCTGCCACAGGCATAGCCAGAAAACCAGCCCAGATTCCGCAGATGGCTTTCTTTTTTCTCACAGTAAACCAGTTCTTTTGAATTGCGATTGTCAGCATAACCAGCATAGATACCAGCATCATGCAAGCCGGCATAAGCGCAGGCATGGCATAGACCAATATAACCGGTGCAATCATCCATATGATTGCTCTCATCAAGCCCTTATATCCCCATCCATGATATTTATACAAAATTGCTCCATATATGGGAACATAAAACAGCATCAGAGTCTGCATGGATATTCCTCTTCCACCTGGCAGCACAATGAAGTATCTTGCTCCATTTAACTGATAGCCACCCAACAAAGTAACCAGGCAGGCAAACAGTAAAATGACGGCAATTATTTTCGAAAATCTTGCCAGTACAGTGTAATCCAGAAGATATAAAATCATCATAACTGCAAGTCCGATCACAACATGGAACACATATCTGTCCGAACCGGCCGCAGCGTTCTCACTGATTTTTCCGGCAATCCCTGCATGTATCAAAACGCCTGCAATGCTGATAAGAACGATTATCCCCAGAAGTTTCCATGCAACCTGAGGCCTGTGGACACTGTCAAGAGAGATTCCTGTTTCCACAGGATCTCCCATATCCCGGACAGCTTCCCTCTCTGCCTGTTCACGATCCATGCCTGCCTGCATATTTGCCTCGATCTGATCTTCTATATGATCCTGAAATTCCTGTTTTACATAGGGCCGCGCTTTCTTACAGCGAATCTGTTCCAGTAATGTTTTCAGATATTCGTCCATAGATCACACCTCCATTACAAGCACATTGCTCACTGCTGCAGAATACTCTTTCCATTCTTCTACTTTCTTTTCCAGAAATCCCCTTCCCTGTCTGGTCAGGCTGTAATACTTTCTGGTCTTTCCGGCTGCCTCCTGTTCGTATACTGTCAGAAATCCTTTATCCTCCAGACTGTGCAGTAATGGATACAAAGTTCCTGCTTTCAGTTCAAACACATTCTGAGATTTCTGCCGCAATGTATCGATCATCTCATATCCATACATGTCCTTTTCTGACAGCAATTTCAGTATAAGCATTGTCATACTCCCGGAAACCAGTGATTTTTCAATTGCCATAGTATTCACCTCCTATTGTATAGGCTTCCTATATATCGGTTATCTATATAATATAAGAATCTGTATACTATGTCAACTGTTTCTGGGATATTTTTTAAAAACTTCACTGCTACGGCAACCGAGTTCAGGTATCTACATACTTTTTCGGACAGAAAACCACCGCATTGTCATATATTAACACAATACGGTGGTATAATTCTCTCAAAACAGATCCAGCATACTGTCCAGATAGATTTTTTCTCTGACATGTATCTGGTATTCCGGTCTGGTCATGTAATAGAGCAGAAATTCCAGTATCAGGGCACTGCCGAGTCCTCTGCCCTCTATTTTTAAATTTGAAAATCCCATTGGCAGATAGATATCCCGGATATCATTGATTCCAATAAACCCTGGATTCTCCATAGCTTTTGAAAAAAGATAGCCCCTCGCCCCGTCTGGTGCCTTGCAGTGATGCTCCGGACAGTTTTCACCCAGATTTTTACGGCTGACCGTTTCATAGCAGACTTTTCTGTCCCTGCAGCCGAACCAACAGCATTCATTGCAGAGAAATTCTACTTTGTCCTTCTCAGCCTGAGACAATGTATTTAACTTATCAAAAGTCTTGTTTAGCCGGAAATCCGGTACAACATAACGGAAATCTTTTCTCCGGATTTCTTCTTCAAACTGTGTAAAATCTGTCAGAACCTTGGTAGTGGAGGAAACAAAATAGAGTCCCGGATACTGCTCCTTAAGATATTCCAAAAGCAGTTCTGAATAAATGATCACACCGTTTCGCGGTTCTCTGTTTCTCTCAAACAACCGGCACAGCGCATTGCATTTTCTGTCTGAAAGGTGCTCCTGGCGAAGCAGGGAATTGCTGAAAGTCAGCCGGGCAGAAATCCCATATTCCTGCATTAGTTCAAGAACCTCCTCCGGATCATTCTCTCCGAAGCCAGCCCTGCCTCCACCCCAGATACAATCTGCCGGAGCACCATATATGGAGCCAATTTCACACCAGTCGTAAAAATATTCCCTGTGTTCTCGGAATAAAGGCAGGAACATCCGGTACAGCTCATAAAATTCAAACAGCCCGGGCAGGTGAAAATATGCTTTCTCCTTCATTAATCTTCCAGTACATCCTCTATGGTTTCCGAAGCATCCTCAAGAGCGTCCAGGGCTTCGATCAGTTCATCTGCTTTTCCTGTGTGTGTCTCCTCTTCTTCATACTCATCGATCAGTGCTGTCAGCTGATCTTTTATTTCTTCCAGACCTTCATAGATTTCCTTTAATTTTTCTTCCCGTTCCATTACGGATGAAAGCTTTACAACTTTAGACATTCTGGTACCTCCCATATCGCATTTTCTTTAGGAAAAATTATAACACTGCCCTCTTTTTATGTCTATATGATCCTGGAGCGTGTTTGAAAAATGCTCTAAGAGACTTGTGATACTTGTTTTCTCTGTGGTATTCTATATCTATGATTATTGTATTACGCAAAATGTGAATGGAGGATTTTTATGTTAGTTTGTGATTATATTGTAGAATCTATTGACGGTGACTATGCACATCTTCGCAGAACAGATCTGCCTGAAGAAGAACTAAAACTCGTAGCACGGGCACTTCTGCCCTTTGACATCACAGAAGGATGCAGATTACATTATGAAATGATGCAGTATAGTATCATTGACTGATTTGGCAGTCTCCGACTCACAGCCGTTACAAAAAGTTTACTAATACAGCGAAAAGGCAGGTAAGTGACTTTTTTCACCTTTACCTGCCTGTAACTTCACACACTTTCTGTAATATCATTTTTTCATCAGATATCCATATTTACGCATCTGCCTTCTTAACAGCTGCTCCACGCGTCTTACTACTTCTCTGGGATAATTTTCCGAATTCTTCTGTAAGTATATCTGAATATCTTTAAAGGTAAATTGGAAACCAATCTGAATGCCATACAGTTCTTCTGCTGCATCCAACTGTATATCGAAATCAGAGCTAAATGGCTTCGCCTCAATTTTTTCCAGACAATATTCCAATGACTGATCAATAGGATAATCCTGATTTATGTCGGCAAACATACAAAGTCCCTGATCAAAAAAAGGACTCAGTTCATATTTCTGTGTCTTTTCATTATAAATGACCGCAATATTGTTGGTATGCCTGTCCTCATTCATGAAAAACGCATCTATTTCTAGCATTGCAGTCAGATACGCTCCAAAATTATCTATTTTAGTAATTTTCTCCACCTGAGTTACCAGGTACTGAATGCGTTCTGAAACATCTGTAAAATCTGAGAGCTTTACTGCCAGACTTTCACCTGTATATCGACGATACAATTTTTCCAGCGGAATCAGAATCTGATCTGCTTTCAGAAAATCCAAACTGGAACAGCCCTGAAATATTTTCCCATTATACTCAATTACAGCTGCTTCATACTCAACAAAAGGGAAAGGACAGGTACTCTTCTGCAAAAGGTCAGATACAAGAACTTCAGATAAACCTTCACATCCCATATAATCAGCCTTATACCACCTGTCATCAATTTTCCATTTGAGCTGATCTCCCTTGGAAGTATGACCGCTCTTATGCAAGGGAGAATATGCATCAAAATTGCGAATTTTCATTTTAGGTCAGCCCTCCTTTTTCAGAATCATAATCCATTGATGATCATCTGACATGCGCCCCTGTGTTTTTTCAATAATTAATAACGGATCATAAAATGGAAGCCCCATCTCTCTCAGAATATCCTTCCTGTGATCGCGTGTTCTGGGAAAACAGCGTTCTTCGAGAAAATATTCAAAATCATCCCAATCCGGATCAGTTACAACTCCAAATGCACGGAAAATAATCTGGTCTGTGTAGTTTTTAATCTTGATTTTTTCATGCCTGAAATCAATATCTATCGTTGTACACAGCTCATCATGATTCATGAAATTCATGCGCATTTTCACATCCGGATCATCAGAAAAATTATAGGCTCGCTTTATCTGACTGTAAATCGTCTGACGGGAAACGTGATACTGTCTGGCAATATCTGTAATTTTTTCTCCCCGGTTCTGCAATGCCAAAATATGTGCCAGTTGCTCTTCTGTAAACGAATTTTTCCTTCCGGTATTTTTCTTCTTTTCAGAAATACTGCTGTTATTCATATCTGCCTTCAAACATCTGTAATTGTCAGCATCTCTGGATATCTGCTTCAGTTCATGAATATCTGTTGTTCCAAAAATCTGCTGTATCTGATCTCGAAAGTTCATATTCATATCACCACCTTCAAAAAGACATTATGGAAACCACTTTCACACAGAACAGTTTGTGTAATTGAGTATAGCATGAAGCAAAAAGAAGTGTCAAGAAATAGTTTCTTGACACTTCTCTGCCCATATCTACTCAATATGATTACATGCTTTTTCTTATTTCCGCTCCAAAAATCCCTTGGTTTTCCCCATAACATCCTGGAGAATTTTCAGGTTTTCCAGTGTATCTGTTGTTTCCAGTGAATGGTTTGCATTTTCATAAGTATACATTGGCACCTGCTGTTTTTGAGAAAAAGCCTGTACTTCAGAAACAATACTCCATGGATCTGAAGTTCCGATAAAGGCAATGGCATCTCTGTGAGCAAAATTGTAGGTGTATTTCAATGGTGTGTATAGTATCTGCCGGCATCTGATGCTGTGTTTCTCCGCATATGCAGATGCTATGATCGTGCCTACACTTTTTGCGACAAATAATATTTCATCATATTTGTCAAAGTCAACGGCAGAAAGACTTTTCTCCGCTTGTTCATAAAGGCTTTCGAATGCCTGCTGCATTTTTTCTTCATTTCCCCGGATATTTCCGCCATCATAATTATAGCTTAATGCAATTGTTTCTTCATAGCCACATTCCTGCGCCAGCTTTCGTGAATAATATAAAAGCGGCTTGTCACAATGATACCCGATACCAGGGAAAAATACTGCCAGTTTCATTTTGCTCTCCTTTGTCATTTCTCTATCATTTTTTATCAGATTACCAGAACATTTTTTAATAACTACATCTACTGTTTTAAGGCTTTACAGATAATAGTTGTCATTTTGCCAACCCAGTATTTTTTCATTATTATAACGCAGCTTTTCACTTTATAGATAAAGAATTTTATATCTGGCAAAGGATTTCTTTACATTTTATTCCTGTAAGTACTTCACTACGAGCATCCGGCTGTGAAAATCCTGTATACAATTTAAAGTTTTTCCCGGTAATTTTTCGATTTCCGTTTTCATCAACACTGGTAAATGCCCTTTTATCAACAAAAATCTCAGTTTTTCCACTGACATTACCATTCAAATGAATTCTTTTAAATGCTGCCAGTGTCGGATTCAATACCGCATATTCTGTGTCCAGATCTTTAATATATACCTGTAATACGTCATCAGTTTCTGTATTTTTCTGATTTTCAGTCTCTATAAAAAGTTTTACCCCTTTAAACTCTTTTTCCTGACCGTATACTTTTTCTGCTGTCACAGAATTTACCACGCATCTTCCATAGGTAAGGCCGTATCCAAATGGATAAAGCGGCTCTCCGGTATAATAACGGTAAGTTCTGTTTTTCATTGAATAATCTTCAAAATCCGGAATATCTGAGGTATCTTTATAAAATGTTACAGGCAGTTTTCCAGAAGGTGATTTCTCTCCAAAAATAACATCGGAAACAGCTTTTCCACCTCTGGCACCCGGATACCATGCCTGAATAATTGCTGCTGCTTTTTCTTCTGCAACGCTTAAATTCATAGCACTTCCCGTCATATTGACCAGAATCACCGGCTTTTTGCATTCCAGTATTTGATCCATTAATTTTTTCTGTGGTTCAGGAAATTCCAGATCTTTTTTATCGCCGGAAGCATCTGAATTTCCGGTATCTCCTTCTTCTCCTTCCAGAGTTTCATCCAGTCCCACAACCAGGAGCACCACATCTGAATATTCTGCAACAGCCTGTGCCTCTGCCAGCCGGTCTGGCTGTCCCGGTGCAGCGAGATGTTCAATCGTATCCTTCCACAAATGGCAACCTTCTGAATACAGCACTCTGATCTGATCTCCGGCTGCCTGCTTCATACCTTCCAGTACAGTTACATATTCTGAAGATGTTCCATGATAATTTCCAATAAGAGAATTTCTGCTGTTTGCATTCGGTCCTATGATACCGATCGTATGGATTTCTTCTTTTTTCAGAGGAAGGATTCCATCATTTTTCAGCAATACCATACTCTCAGTAGCCGCCTGTTCTGCAAGTTCCAGATGTTCTTTGCTTTCCACTTCCAGATAAGAGATTTTATCATATTCTGTTTCATTAAACATTCCAAGTAAAAATCTTGTAGTAAACAGACGAACACAGGATTCTGTGATATATTTTTCGTCAATAATCCCTTCTCTGTAAGCATTCAGAATCTTTTCATATGTACATCCACAGTTCAGGTCGCATCCTGCTTCAAGAGCTTTTTTCACGGATTCTTCCGGTCTGTCTGTCACCTTATGATTTTCGTGGAAATCACGGATTGCCCAGCAATCTGATACATAATGTCCCTGAAATTTCCATTTTCCACGCAGATAATGATTCATCAATTCCTCGCTGGCACAACATGGTTCCCCATTGGTACGATTATAGGCTCCCATAACCGCTTCCACTTTTCCCTCTTTTACACAGGCTTCAAAAGCAGGAAGATATGTTTCTTCCATATCCTTTTTTGATGCCTCTGCATTAAAGAAATGTCTCTTTGCCTCCGGTCCGGAATGAACAGCAAAATGTTTTGCACAGGCTGCTGTTTTCATATATTCTCCATCACTCTGGAGTCCCTGAATAAAAGGTACCGCCAGACGTGATGTAAGATATGGATCTTCTCCATAAGTTTCATGACCTCTTCCCCATCTTGGATCACGGAAAATATTTACATTCGGTGCCCAGAAAGTAAGTCCTTTATAAATATCCCTGTCTCCATATTTCTGGTTTTCATTATATTTTGCACGTCCCTCTGTTGCAATCACAGAACCGATTTCTTTCATCATTTCTGCATCAAAGGCTGCAGCTAAACCAATTGCCTGTGGAAAAACCGTTGCTGTACCGGCTCTCGCCACACCGTGCAATGCTTCATTCCACCAGTTATATGCCGGTATTCCAAGTCTTGGTATTGCTTCTGCATCAAATTTTAACTGTGAAGCCTTTTCTTCCACAGTCATCTTCGCTACCAGTGCACGCGCTCTCTGCTGTGCTTCTTCTCTGTTCATATTTAAGTCTCCTATATCTGCTTATTTCTTATCATGTTTATCTGCCCGCTATATTTTTCTCAAAAAATTCTATTACTTTGTCATAGTATATCTGCCCCTGAAAAAATCCATGTCCCTGCCCTGGCACCATAACAAATTCAGCCTTATTGCCTGCCTCCTCCAGCCTTCTCTTGTATTCAAAAGACTGCCTATAGGATACCACTTTATCCTGATCTCCATGAAATAACAGAAGCGGTGGAAGCATTTTTTTGTCTGCATAGGAAACAGGACTCATTACTTTTAAACTCTGTCTTTGTTTTTCTGTCAGTGAACCAGCTGTTTCTCTTCGTAAAATTAGTTCTGGTTTTTCCAAAGATGAAAAATCCGGCAGTATATTTACAAGAAAGCCAGGAATGTTATTTTGTTCTTTCAGCATTTCTGTCAGATCAGATGGACAATAAAATGATACAATTCCCTGCACAGGCATCATTTTTTTATTATTATAGTTGCTTCCAACCATACACGCAATATGAGCACCTGCTGATTCTCCCCAAAGCCCTATCTTTTGTGGGTCAATATGATAAATGTCGGCAGTTTTTCGCAGATACTCAATTGCCATCTGGCAGTCTTCCAGACATGCCGGTAAAGCTGCATACCTGGCCAGACGATATTCCAGACATGCAATAAAATATCCCTTTTCTGCAAGTTTTGCCAGTGTGATTTCCGGTCGATAAGATGCAGTAAGAAATTCATCATCCCACGCACCTCCGTGAATCCATATAATAACCGGCATGTTTTCACATCCGTCTTTATAAAAACATTCCATATACTGTCTCGGATGTTCCTGTCCATAATAAACTGCCGGAAGATAATGCAGATTTTTCTGATAAAAATCTACTCTTGGTATCTGGCAGAGAAATTCATATATATTTTCTTTTTTGCTTTCCATTTCTATTCATGTGCCTTTTTCTCTTTTTCTATATAGAAACGCACCTGCTGATCTGCTGATTTTTTCTGCGCTTTCATTTTTTCGTAAAAAGACATCAGGTTCGAATCCTGTATATCAAAAGGTATCCAGTCTTCCATTGGAATTCCTGTACAGTCCGTTCCGTTTGGATTTCCGCACTTTATAAAATTAGACCAATAATTACACATCTGTCTGGAAAGATCATAATGTTTTCCTGTAAACGGTCTCCAACATTTTGCAAGAGTCTCAAAAAAGAACCACAAATCAGAGGAGTGAAAGGCTCCCGGATGATCTTCTCCCGGAATATCACCGCCAAATTTATAGACATAATGCGGACTCTGATACTGATTCTCTTCCAGTAATTCACAGAAAGCTCTTGTTCCAACTTCCACTGCATTGATTCCATCCACAATAAACTCATTTTCCGTCCATCCGGTCATAATTGGGATGTCAGGGAATTTTCCTGATGTTATATTCCGGAAGTAATGATTCTTTTGAAAAATACCATCATTTACCGTTCCCCATAATTTTCCAAACTCATCATTTTTGTCTCTGATATAAGAAGCCGGAAGTTTCCTCGCTTCTTCAAGCGTAGACACTCCCAAAAGATTCAGGAACTGTTTTCCCCATTCCATGGCTTCTTCCTGAGAAACCGGAAATCCCATCTTAAATGGCAGCCCAAACATACCGCTTTCTATAATTGCACCCTGTATATACCCTTTATTTTCCATACAGTTCATCTGTGTAAGAACACTTCCACCTCCAGCCGACTGTCCACCAATCGTAATACGTTCGGGATTACCTCCAAAAGCCTGGATGTTTTCTTTTGTCCATTTGATTGCAAGTTGTTGGTCCAGATTTCCAACATTCATATCTCCTTTTCCATCCAGCATATCCGGATGTGCCAGAAAGCCAAATACATTCAACCTGTAATTTATAGTAACGACTACAATCCCTCTTCGTGCCAGACGTTCTCCATCAAATTCCATTTCTGCCGTATTTCCCCACTGAAGTGCTCCTCCATGTATCCAGATAAATACCGGCAGTCTGTCATCTGGTGTATGCGCAGGAGTCCAGACGTTTAAGTAAAGAGAATCCTCACTCATCGGAATCTCGCTGTCTACATTCCACTCTTTTGTATAAATGTTTTCCTTATCCAATCCTGGAATGCTCTGCATACAGATTGGTGAAAATTCAATACACTCTCTGACTCCATTCCAGTCTTCACACGGTCTGGGAGCACGCCAGCGATTTTCCCCTGTTGGTGACTGTGCATAAGGAATTCCTTTAAAGGATATAATTCTGGGATCTGCTGCTGCAGATCCCCTCACATAACCATTCCTTATTTTAGCTGTTTTTATCATTAATTTATTTCTCCAATTCAACTACAATTACTGTTATGGAATGTGGATTCAGATGAATATTCTGACCATTCAATATTCCTTCTGCTTCTTTTACGGATACATTTTCCGGATTCTCTCTGGTGTTGTAAGCCTCAAAATCATCATGATAAATCTGATAGCATTTTCCTGTATTCCACTGCACTTTGCTACCCAATACTGACAGTTCTACCTCATAACCATCTTCACTGTTTTTATTAATAAGAGAAATACTCATTCTGGAATGATTATCATTTATCGCAGCAACACAGTCAATATAATTGGTTTTTACAATTCTCTGTGCACTCTTCGCATCCAGTGCAAATTTAGCTTCTGCTTTTCTGTTTGAATAATCAATGACTTCCGGAAGGCTGTATGTTTCTCCCTCCATATGTGTCTCGACATACCCATCACACTGTCTGAATACTTTGGAAAATAATTCAAACACATAGTACTGGGCTCTTTTAAGAACTCCCTCTGCATCTGTCGCAATGGCTCCACATACATTGACAAATGGAGAATAGCTTGCAATTTCCACAACATCACTACTTCGAATAAATGAGTGTAAAATACCTGCTGTCAAAATAGTGTTTTTCAATGTGTAGTTACAGTCATTCTTATCTCTTTCAAAGTTCCATGCGTGTGTATTCCATTCATCCCAGGCAACCTTAATATCTGTAAGCGCATCATTCGTTCCTGCAACAATAGAAGCCTTTGCCACATTCGTCAATTTTGTCAGGTAATCAGGAATATACATGCACTGGTTATAATCTTCTTCTTTGAAAATATCATATCCAATGGAATAATGATGAATTGCGATATGACTGATCAATGGTTTCAGCACTCTGGCAACCTCATAATTCCAGTCGCTTCCCAGATCATATCCGCATGCGACCAGTTCAATAGATGGATCCATCCATTTCATCGCTTTCGCAAAATCCAGAGCTTTTTTTGCATATTCTTCTGCACTGCACGCTCCAAACTGCCAGTCACCATACATCTCATTTCCAAGTCCCCAGTATTTTACATGGAAAGGTTCCTCATATCCCAATTCTCTTCTCATGTTCGCATACTTTGTATCACCTGTTCCGTTACAAAATTCCACCCAATGCATAGCTTCTTCAGCCGTTCCACTTCCCATGTTCACACAAAGGTAAGGTTCTGCGCCTGTCTTCTCACACAGTTTTATAAATTCTACAGTACCCATGCGATTGTCATCTTCCGCCAGCCATGCATAGTCAAATACTTTTGGTCTTTTTTCCTTTGGTCCGATTCCATCTTCCCAATGATAATTAGAAACAAAATTTCCTCCAGGATATCTTAGCATCGGAACCTGAACTTCTTTTAATACTTCCAGCACATCTTTTCGGAATCCATCTTCATCTGCAAATCTGCTTTCCGGATCATATACGCTTCCATAAATCACATCTGCAGAATGTTCCATAAAATGTCCAAAAATATTTTTGCTGATCTTATTTCTGGTATGATCTGCATATACCGTCAATTTTACATTCTTATTCATCTCTTTATCATCCTTTCACGGCACCGGCAACAAGGCTCTGCTGTACCTGCTCGCTTAACAGCAAATACATAATAACCGTAGGAATCGTAGCTATCATAAGACCAGCGCCAATTTCCCCCCACTTAGTTGTATAAGCTCCTACCATGGACATAATTCCAACAGTCAGTGTTTTATATTGAGATTTATTAATAAATGTAACTGCAAACATCAACTCATTCCATGAAGAAATAAAAGTAAAGATGCTTACTGTCGCGATTGCCGGACGAATCAGTGGAAAAATAATTTTAAAAAACATCTGATAAATTCCACATCCATCAATCGCAGCCGCTTCCTCCATTTCTCTTGGTAAAGATTCCATAAAACTTATAAACAGATAAATTGCCATCGGAAGTCCAAATGCAATATACGGAATAATCAATGATACATATGAATTCAGCATATGTGCCTTACTTAAAATAATAAACAGAGGAAGCATTGCCGCATGAATCGGCACCATCATTCCCATAAGAACAAGCTTTAATGTCAATTCACGGCCTTTCCAGATCATTCTTGAAATTGCATAAGATGACATTGCTGCTATGATAACTGTCAGTATAATTGTAATAACTGTGACCAGAACACTGTTGAAGAAATACTGCATAATGTTGGCCTGAAAGAAAGCAGTTACATAATTCCCAAATCTCCAGTGCTGCGGAAGACCTGCAATATTTCCACCAAAAATCTCACTGTTATCTTTCAGCGAAAATTCAAACAGCCAGAATAACGGATAAATCTGAATAAGCGCAAAAATCATTAACAGTATATGTGTGATTATAGTTTTTCCGTTTTTTATCTTTTTTTTAGTCATAATTACGCCTTCTCCTTATCTCTGAACAATAACCGAAGTACACCTGTTAAAATCAGACACTCTATAATTACAAATATCGCAATGGCACTTCCGTATCCATATTTAAAGGAGTCAAATATTGTTTTATACATATAAATTGTCGGCACCTCTGTAGAGAAGAATGGACCACCGCCTGTAAGAACATAGATCAGATCAAAAATCTTAAGTGCCCCGATCAGAGAAAAAGTAGCACATACCTGTAATACCGGTTTCAATAATGGAATGGTAATCTTAAATGCAATCTGAGTCTTGCTTGCACCATCAATTCTTGCAGCCTCATTGATATCCGGAGATATTGATTTAATTCCGGCATACATAATCAGCATATGATATCCTATGTACTGCCATAAGTTTGGAATAAATGCGGAAACCAATGCAGTACTTTCCTGACCGATCCAGTCCTGTCCCTGTATTCCGATCATAGAAAGAAGAGAATTTAAGAGACCATAATCACCATTGTAAATTTTCTGCCATAACTGTCCAATTACCACACTTGAAATAATAACCGGAATAAAAAATGTTGTACGGTAAAATTTTTCACCTTTTTTTACATTTGCAACAACAATGGCAAGCAGTAAAGAAAATGGAAGCTGTATACACAGAGAGCAACAGGCATATAACAATGAATTTTTTACAGAATTTAAAAATCGCTCATCAGAAATCAGGTCTTTATAGTTTCTCAGTCCTACAAAAATACTTTTTCCGATACCATCCCAATTCAGTAAGCTGTAATATACAGACATTCCGATTGGAACAATAACCAAAACACCAATCAAAAGCATTGTAGGAAGCATAAATAACGCAATGGCTTTTTTATTTGATAATATTTTCTGCATTTTCCGCTCCTTAACATATCAAGTCTTAAAGAAAAAGGACTACAAATAAATATAGTCCTTTTATAAATATTTATTTGGAATAAAATTCTGACGGGCTGAGTTTTGACATACTCTCACAGAATTCTTCCGGTGTAATTTTCATTGCCATTAACTGAGCAAGCAAATCTTTATAAGTTTCGGAATCTTCTGCTGAAAGAATATTATCCCACCATGAAATGTAAGAAGTTCCTGTTTCCATCAGAGCTGCTGATTCTGTATCCAGTGGAGTTAATTCTGAAGTATCAACATCAGAAGTATCCCAACATGGAAGACCTGCTCCCTGTTCATATCCTACCTGACCGATTTTATGGCTCAGGTATTCCAGGTATTCCACAGCTTCCTTTGGATGCTCACAGTCTGAATTGATATAATATCCATCAGAACTTCCACCTGAAAATTCTGTAATGCTTCCCGCACCACCTTCAATTACAGGAAATGCCACACATTTTACTTTACCATTGGTTGCAGATGTGTCGGCCTGAATAGACGGATGTGTCCAGTTTGCCTGATAAAGCATTGCTCCCTGTCCTGCTGCAAATCCCTCTACCATCTCATCATAACTCATGCTCATCATACTGTCATTGAAAGCTCCTGCTTCTACCAGTTCCTGAAGTTTTTCTGCAGCTTCGACAAATGGCTTTGTATTAAACTTAGCCGGATCAGCAAAAGCTTCTTCCAGACCTGCATTCCCAGCTGTTCTTGCAGAAATGATATCGTACAGATACATACCTGGCCATCTGTCTTTTTCACCCAGAATAATCGGTGTATAACCTGCATCTTTTAATTTTGCAACTGCATCCAACAATTCATCCCAGTTTGTCGGAATCTCTGCTCCTGCTTTTTCAAACATTTCTGTATTACAGTATAAATTTGCAAGGAATGTTACAGTCGGCAGTGTATAAAGTTTTCCATCAAAAGTGCATCCATCCAACATTCCCGGAAGTACACTGTTTAAAGTATCTTCACTTACATAATCATCAATTGGCATCAGATATCCCGCATCAATATAAGGTTTTACAAAACTTCCGCCGCTGAACATATAGGAAATATCCGGTGCTTCTCCTGCTGCAAATGCTGTCTTGATTTTTGTTTTGTACTGTTCACCGGTAACCCCATCCTGCTCGATCGTAACATTGGGATGTAATTCATGGTATTCTTCCACAGAATCCTCAATAATTTTTTTAACCGGGTCAGTGTCTGCTACTGACTGATGCCAGATTGTAAGTGTGATCTGCTCTTCTTTATCCTTTGCCATTGCAGGTGCTGTTGACGAAACAGCTAAACCGGCAGCAAGTAAAAGAGCTCCTGTTTTTTTCAATGTCCTTTTCATTTTCCGATCTCCTTTTGATTTGTTTTTGTGATACTGTAAGTATAAAGAAAAAAGACAGGAAAATACATTCATAAAACCTTTATAAATGTTTCATTTTCTTGTCCTTTTTACTGATTGAATTTCATTATTTTGTTTTTTCACTGATACACTTTCGATATTCCGTAACAGAAAGTCCCATCATTTTTTTAAACCAGATACTCAGATAATGAGGATCCTGGATTCCGATCATGGTTCCAATATCATAATCTTTCATATTTGTGGTATGAATCATTTCCAACAGTTTCAAAAGCCTGATATCTGATAAAAGTTCCACATATTTTTTTCCGGTAAAGTTTCTAATCAGTTTGCTTAAATAACAGCTGCTCAGAGAAAATTTCTCAGCCAGAAAATTCAGGCTTGCTTCTTCCCCCATATGATGAATCATATATTTTAGTATTTCTTCAATCACTTCACTGTTATTGTCTCCAGAGTTAATTTTCCTTCTGATCACCAATTCAGTTATAATATTTCCAACACAATATTTTATCTGTTCCTTTGTATAAACCCATGCAATCTCCTTCAAAAACATAAGATTATTCTGACTAAATTCCAGATCAATACAGAGTTTTTGAAATCTTGTCTGAAGTCTTAAGTTCACTTCCACTAAGTCAGTTTCCTCATTATCCAGAATCATTTGCCCCAACCTTTGAGCTTCTTCGATATTCCCCCTCCGAACAGCATTTTCTATCTGTTTCCACGCTCTTAAATCTTCTGTATTTTTTTTGTTTTCCCCCATGCGTTTATCCTGTATAAACTTCAGCGCATCCAGATATGCCATATGTATTTCTCTCCATCCTGAAAACTTTCCGGAAATTCCCACAAACAGGCGGCATTTATATTTCGTTTTTATAAGAGAATTCAGAATATCCAGACATTCTGCAAAAGGAATTCCTTCACATTCAGAAATGATCACAATCCGATTCCATAAATCCTTTAATACAATAATTCCTTCATCACTCTGGAAAAAAGTTTTTGCTTCTTCCATAATCTGCATAATCACTTCCGGCTCATAAAATCCTTCTTCTACCACAATCAGTCCCAGTTGTATCTCTCTGGAAGATTTTTCTTCTATATTTATGCCATACTCCAGAAGGCTTTCTTTCATCTCTTCTATATTCTGGTTCTGGCTCAGAATATGATTCAGGTAAATATCTCTTAAAGCCACTTTGTTTTTTTGTATCTCATACAGAAACCGGCTTTGTTTTTCTTTTTGTCCACGAGCTTTAAGAATCTGCTCAGTCGCACGCTCCAGAGCATTATTTAATTCCTCTTCCTGAATCGGTTTCAGCAGATAATCAAATACACCCGCTTTAATACCTCTTCTGGCATATTCAAAATCATCATATCCCGTAACCAGTATTATTTTTATCTCAGGAAAAAGTTTTACACATTCCTCACTGAATAACAGTCCATCCGCTTCCGGCATACAAATATCACTGATTACAATATCCGGACGTATTTCCCTCAGTTCCTGCAATGCAGCCGCACCATTGGCATATTCCCCTGCCACTTCAAGATTCAGCCTTTTTGTATCCATTTTCATACGAATCAATTTTCTTATCAGCATTTCGTCATCAATAACAATTACCTTCAACTTTTTCATTTCACTTTTCTCCCAACACATTACAGTTTATATAAATATGAATTTCTGACATCGTTTCATTATGAATTTCATATGAAAATGCATCTTCATATATTACCTTCAGCCTCTGAACAGTTCCTCTCAAACCCAGACTGCGCTTTTCATCCGGGACTTTTCCCTCTTCCATCTCCTTGATAATATTATCCGGTATTCCCTGTCCATTGTCTATAACAGAAATATGTATCTTATCATTCTCTCTTTGGACATTAACCTGGATATATCCATATTTTTCCTGTATTCGTATTCCATGCTGAAATGAATTTTCAACCAAAGGTTGAATTGTTAATTTAGGAATTGTGACATGCTCCC
>NZ_JBWLUT010000062.1:0-2630 GCF_056504575.1 Blautia sp. CGZ-1-C1 | reverse complement strand
TTGGTAAGCATCTCCTCTGTTAATCCATGAATCTGTTCTTTGATATCCATATTTTTGCGCCTCCAGTTAAATACTTTCTTTATCTTTGAAATATCTTTATCACTATTTTCTCATTTTATCATATTCGGGCACAAAATAACAGCAGATTCCAGAAATGATTTCTCAAAACACGATTTTTAACCTTCACTCTATGGCCAGATAAAATTACAGTTTCCGGCCTCCAGACCGTCAATGAGAATGTTCTGGCCTGTACAGAAGCGGTTTTTTACCGCCATAAAGTAAATCCACTCTGCTGCCTCTTCCACAGACATCCACCGTTTCAGAGGTGTAAGCTCCATGATCTGATCCCAGAGCTTTTCATCCTCCATCACCGGTCGGTTCAGTTCAGTCATAACCCCGCCGAAATCCAGACTGTTGCATGTGGCCTGATAAGGAGCTATCCTCATGGCCACGTTTTTCGCATAGGAAAGGACTCCTCCTTTACTTGCCGCATATTCCGGAAATTCAGACCCTGTATGTCCGCTTGCTGATCCGATCATAATAACAGAATAAATATTGGGATGAATGCCGTAATGTTCTGTAACAGAAATCGTTCCCTTCAGATTTACATCAATATCATCTCCATTCTGAACCCCTGCGTTATTGATCAGAATATCTACCGGTCCGATTTCCGGATAAGAGCCTTTGTCTCTGATATCCAGACAGAAATGAGTATATTTCGGATGTTGGATCGTGGATAGATTTTTATCAAATCCATAGACTTCATGATTTTCTTTCAGAAAAAATTCTGCACAGCCTTTCCCAATTCCGGATGCTGTGCCTGTGATCAGAACTTTCATCAGGCAAAATTCTCCTTCATGCTTTTACGCAGCGCTGTAATAAGAACTGCTGCTACTGCAATACACAGAACCCTGTCAATGTAGTCCGTGATAAACTGAACCACAAAACAGCTCCCTACCATTCCAAGAGGTGTTTTTGCCAGAAGCTGCACAAGAACAGTGGATCCAGAGGAAGTGATTCCTCCAAATAAAAACGCCGTAATACAGGAACTGATTATGGTAGATGGAAGTGTAATCACAAGAGCAGCCGGAAATATCTGCCACTTTTTCGGCTGGAATTTTCTGTACACAAGACCTGTCACAAAACCAAGAAGAATTCCTACCGGAGCGTAATACAGGGAATAAATATCTACAGTCATTCCCATCAGCAGGCCGCTGAGCAGATTAGGCAGCATTCCATAAAAGGGTCCCAGGACAGCAGCCACAAATACTGTTCCAATACTGTCCAGATAAATAGGAAGCTTCAGAAATAAAGCAATCTGTCCTCCCACAAAATTAATGCAGATAGCAAAAGCGATCATACAGATTTTCTGTACACTTATTTTTTCAGTTTTCATTTTAAATCTCCTCGTATTAAATCTTGTAAAATATCCAGTTCTTCCGGTTTCTGATCAAGGATCCTTGAAAGAAACATCTGAAAGAATCCATACACATCTACCTCAGTCAGCACCCTTGCATTTGATGCTTTCCGATAGAAATTCATAGAATCCACAACAGACTGTCCAAGAGAAATCCCCTCTGTTTCAATCTGTACATAGGAATCAAAACCTTTGCAGAGTTCCGGATTGATAAAATATGCCACTGCCAGGGGATCATTGATCACACAGCCAATGATATGCTCCCATTCCCAGTGGAAATCAAAATAGAATTTCGTAATCTTCTTTACAAATTCTCCTGTTTCTTTGTTCAGACGGCACATATACTCCAACAGATCAGGCGTGAGCACAATCTTTCTCGTCACATCCAACCCGACCATATGGATTTTCTGACCATTCTGATGGAGTGTCTCATACACCAGGGAAGCGCCGTCCGGGTCACACCAGTAATTGTATTCTGCAACAGGTGAACAGTTTCCATGACTTTTAAAGCTGCCGCCCATGGAAACAATTTCCTCAATACAAGAAAATGCTTCTTTATCCTTCTGGATCAGTCTGGCAAGATTGGTCATAGGTGCCAGTTCGATTATGGATACTTTCTCTTTTTTCAGCACATCAGCAAGAAAATCCACAGCACTGATCTGCTGCTGATAACCGGTTACTTCAGGCAGAAAGCTTTCGCCAAGCCCGTCTTCTCCGTGAGTGTCCAGAGCATTCACATAATCCCGCCTTAAGGGAGTACTTTCCCCAATGTATACAGGAACGTCCAGACGGTTCATCTGCTTCAGGATTTTCTTTGCATTTCCAAATCCCATCTCCACCGGTGAATTTCCACACACAATGGTGATTCCGATCACTTCGATTTCCGGTGATTTCAGTGCAAGCATAATCGCAAGACTGTCATCAATCCCCGGATCACAATCAATAATTACTTTTCTTTTTTTCATTTAATTCCTTTCTGTCAAAGCAAAAAAAATACTTTTGTTTATCCCTCAATAAACAAAAGCATCAGCAAACAGACCGCTTATGACAACTCATAAACGACCGCAATATTTTTTACTTTGCCTAGTTTTTTATACTGGGAGGGTTTCGAACCAGTTTCGTTGGTTATTTTAACACATATTTCCATGCATGACAACAGTTAGCGCATACACCATTTGAGATTTGCAGCATATTCTAAGAGCAGAAATCTCGT